>NZ_JARPVX010000136.1:0-6093 GCF_033947565.1 Lichenihabitans sp. Uapishka_5 | reverse complement strand
AGATGTGTATAAGAGACAGACCTGATGCTCGGCGAGCACGATGTCGCGGCCGCCACGCAGGCCCTGGTGGCGGCGCTGCCGGGGCTGCGCGGCCCGGTGGTGTTCGTGTCGAACGAGGTGGGGGCCGGCATCGTGCCGGACAACCGGCTGGCGCGCGACTTCCGCGACCAGCAGGGCCGGCTCAACCAGGCGATGGCCGCGGCCTGCGAAGCCGCCGTGCTGGTGGTGGCGGGCCTGCCGCTGGTGTTGAAGCCGTCGCCCGGGCCGCGGCTCGCCCTGACGCGCCTCGGCTAGACGACGCCCGTGTCGGGCGTGAGGTTTGACGTGTAGGCCTGCATGGCCTGCATAAAGGCCTCGAGCTGGCTGTCGGTCGTGGCCGTCGCGGCGGTGCCGCTGGCCGTCGTTGCGCTGGTCGAGGACGAGGCCGTCGTTACGGACGATGCGGTCGTCGAACCCGTGCCGCCGCTGGGTGGCGGTCCAGGCGGGGGCGGGGGCATGCTGCCGGTCGAGGTGCCGCCGCCGGTGCCGGCGGTGACGCCCATGGTCCCCATGGCTTTGTCGAAAGCCGCCAGGATGGCGGAGGCCGAGGTCGCGGTCGTGCCGTCGCTCGCCGTGGACGTGGCACTTGCGGTGCCCGTGGCACCCGTCAGCGAGGACAAGAGGCTCGAGGTCGTCGTGCTGTCGCTGCTGGTGCCCGATGCCGCGCCGGGCGGCGGGCCGCCTGGGGGCGGACCACCTGGCGGCGGGCTGGTTGGGCCCGTCGTGGCGCTGGTGCTGGTGCCGCCCTCCGTGCCGCTGCTCGTGGTCCCGCTCGACACGGCCGACAATTGGGCCAGGAAGGCCAGCATGGCCGACTGACCGCTCGCGCTGTCCACCGTCGCCGTGGTTGAGGAGGCCGATGCCGTGCTGTCGCTCGACGTGCCGCTCGCCGCCGTGCTGGTGCTGCTCGACTCCCGCATGCTCTTGATGAGCTGCGTGGCGAGGCTGTTCGAATGCGATATCGAGAGTGACACGACCGTTCCCCATGTCTTTGTAGTGGGAAAATAGCCCACAGCCCTGAAAGGTTGGTTAACGGCTCCGTAGCCGGCATTCGGGCCCCCGCCCGGGATTGCCAATCGGGCGCCGCCGGGCGAGCCTTAGGGACCGAACCGGAGACGCCCATGCCCGATCCTCACCGTTGCGCCGTCGTCACCGGCTCGACCAGCGGCATCGGCCTCGCGGTGGCGCAGGCGCTCGCGCGGCAAGGCGTCGACGTGATGTTGAACGGTTTCGGCGCGCCCGACGCCGTGGCGGCCCTTTGCGCGGAGATCGGCGGCGCCCATGGGGTGCGCTGCCTGCATTCGCCGGCCGATATGACGCGACCGGCCGAGATCGTCGCCATGATGGCCGAGGCCGAGGCGAGGCTCGGCGCGGTCGACATCCTGGTCAACAATGCCGGCATCCAGCGGGTGTCGCCGATCGAGGATTTCCCCGTGGCCGATTGGGACGCGATCCTGGCCATCAACCTGTCGGCCGCCTTTCACACCATCCGGGCCGCGGTGCCGGGCATGCGGCGTCGCGGCTGGGGTCGCATCGTCAACACGGCCTCGGCCCATTCGCTCGTCGCGTCGCCGTTCAAGGCCGCCTATGTGGCGGCCAAGCATGGCCTCGTGGGGCTGACCAAAACGGTGGCGTTGGAACTGGCGACGGCCGGCGTGACGGCCAATTGCGTGTCGCCCGGCTATGTCTGGACCCCGCTGGTCGAACGCCAGATCCCCGACACCATGGCGGCGCGCGGCCTGACGCGCGAGCAGGTGGTGAACGATGTGGTGCTGGCCGCGCAGCCGACCAAGCAGTTCGTCACGGTGGAGCAGGTGGCGGGAGCCGTGCTGTACCTGTGTTCGGATGCCGCCGCCCAGGTGACGGGCTCGAACCTCGTGATGGACGGCGGCTGGACGGCCGCCTGAAGTCGACGCGCCCCGCGGACCCTGTCAGCCGAACAAGGTGGTGATCGTGTCGCTGTTCGAGCTGGTGTTGGCGAGGTCGTAGAGCGTCGCGAATTGCGAGATGAAGCTTTTCATCTTGGCCGGGTTCTGCAGGTCGGAAAGCTTGAGCCGGCTATTTATGCGGTTCGCCTGCGTGTCAATGTCCTGGTTGGAGGTCGAGGACGGGATGCTGAGGGCGGTCTGCACCACCTTCAGCAAAGCGGAATCGGCCAGGATGCTGTAGGCGCTGGTGACGGCCCCGGTAGTGACCTTGTTCTGGAAGTACAGCGCCAGCTTGACGCCCGCGCTCTGGTCGCCCGCCTCGTCCTCGAGCGTCGTTTCCAGATAAGCGTCGTTCATCGCCTGCACGGATTTGGCCGATTGGGCGCCAGTGCTGCTGCGCTCCAGCGTGCCGGTCTTCGAGATGTTGAAGGATTCCGTCAGGCGGCGGGCCGCGGTGCCCATCTGGTTGGCGACGCTCTTCGGGTTGGTCAGGTCGCTCGTCAGGATCTGCCGCAATGTGGTGGTCGAGGTCTTGGGATCGAAGCCGTAAGCGGTCTTGATGTAGGACACCATGCGGCTGTCCGACAGCAGGTCGTCGAGCGTCTTCACGCCCGCAATGGCGGTGGTGTAGTAGGTGGTCTCGGATTTGGCCGCCGCCTGGGAAACCTTGTCGCTCTTCGCCTTGGACATGTAGAGCGTTTCGGTGTTGGCGATGTCGACCGTCGCCTGGGCGGTGCGGATCGAGGCCGCCTTGCCGTTCGTGTCGAAATTGAAGTCCTGCGACAGCGCCGTATAGGGGCTGGTGGTGTCGGCGGAGGTCGCGAAGCTGAAGGCTTTGGCAAAGGCGACGGCCTTGCTGCCCAGCATGTTGGCCACGCTATAGGGGTCGTCGAGGTTGCTGCTCAGGATGCGTTTCATGTCGGTGGTCGAATAGCTGCTGGTGTCGAGCCCATAGGCCTGGCCCGCCACCGACACGAGCTTGGGATCGGCCAGGAAGCTGTCCAGCGAATGCACCGTCCCGATGGTGTTCTCGTAATGGATGAGGTCGGTCGTGCGGCCGTAGGTGTTGGAATAGGCCGTCGAGGTCGCTTCCTGGTTGGCGGCCGATTGCACCACGAGCGGGATGTTGGATGTGTCGGCGACCCCGGCCGCCATCTGGTTGGCGACGCTGCCAGGGTCGGATGGATCGCTTTCGAGCGCGGCCGCGAGGTCGTTGCCGGCGGCCGTCGAGGCCGTCAGCGATCCGTTCTCGATCGTGTTGCCGTCGAGCCCGTAGGCGGTCATCACGTAGTCGAGCAGCTGCGAATTGCTTTCGAGGTCCTGGACGCTTTTCACGCTGCCGATGTTCGACTGGTAGTAGGCGGTCGCCAGGGTGGCATCGATCGATGAGCCGGCCTTGGCCGTGTAGAGCGCGATCGTGCGGGATTGCTGCGTGGTGGATTGCGCCGCCAGGGCGCTGGTCGCCGTGCCCTTCGTGGTGAACGAGAACTTTTCCGCGAAATCCTTGAAGCGTGGATCGGTCAGCTTGTTGACGAAGCTCGAGGAATCGCTGAGGTCGCTGGTCAGGACCTTGCGCATGAAGGCCTTGGCGTAGGTCATGTCCTTCAGGCCGGACGCCTGCATGGCATAACTGAACAGCTTGTAATTGTTCAGGAAGTCGTCGGCCGTCTTCACCTTGCCGATGTTGGCCGTGTAATAGGCCTGGGCGCTCTTCACGGTCGGTTCGGACGCGACGCGGTTCAGGCTCTTCGCCATGTTGCCGGCGTAGAGCTGGTAGTCGAGGTAGGTCGAGTTCGTGCTGGAGGTCATGCGGCGTCCCGCGCCGGAGCTCGAGCCCGGCGCCCCCACCCTGACCGCAACGGGTTAATCGATCTTGAAGCAGGCCGGTGGGTCACGACACCCATCGATGGTCGCTAAGCCGCCATGCCGGACACCAGCACCTTGTCGCGGCCGGCGTATTTGCAGCGATAAAGCGCTTCGTCCGCCGCCGTCGCCAGATCGGCGCAGCCGCTCATCAGCACGGGATCGGCCGTGGCGCAGCCGATGCTGACCGTCAGGTGCCCGTGCGGCGAGCCCGGATGCGCGACCCGCAGATGGCTGACGCTGCGACGCACCCGTTCGGCGATCCGGGCCGCCTCGGGCACGCCGACGTTCGGCAGGATCATGGCGAATTCTTCGCCGCCATAGCGCACCGCGAGCTCGCCCTCGCGCTGGGCATGCAGGTCCAGGCAGCGGGCGATCTGCCGCAACGCCTCGTCGCCGGCCGTATGGCCGAACAGGTCGTTGAAGGGCTTGAAATGATCGGCATCGATCATCAGCAGCGACAAGGGCCGTCCGGCATCCAGGCCCTGCTGCCAGCGCTCGGCCAGCACCCGGTCGAAGCAGCGGCGGTTCGCGAGACCGGTCAGGCCATCGGCATCGACGAGCTTCAGCAGTGCGGCTTCCGCCTCGACCCGGCGCCGCAGTTCGTGGCCGAGCAGGCGGGTAACCAGGATCATCGAGCCGCAGCTCAAGGCCACCACGATCCCGATCAGCGCCGTTCGCGGCAGCCAGGCGGCATGGATGTCGGCGACGCTGAGGCCGACGTTGATCACCAGCGGCAACCGGTCGAGGCGGCGGTAATGGTACAGGCGTTCCGCGCCGTCGATGGCGGAAGCCCCCTGGTATTCCCCTTCGTCCGATCGGCTCAACGCATTGATCAGCTTCTGCGACATCAGCCGCTGCCCGAGCAGGGCCGGGTCGAAGGGCTGGCGCACCATGAGGGTGCCGTCTGTGCGGAAAAGCGACAAGGAACCATGCGGCCCGAGGGGCGTCTGCCCGAACATCTGTCGCAGGTAGTCCAGCCGGAGCATGCCCACCACGACGCCACCGAAGCTGCCATCCTCGAGCGTCACCCGGCGGCTCAGCGCCACCACCTGCTCGCCGTCCTGTCGCGACGTGATGGGCCGACTGACGAAAAGGCCGAAGTCCGGCATCAAGGCGTGGATGCGGAAATAATCGCGGTCCGCCTCGCTGGTGAGCGTCGCTTGAGCCTGGCGCGACGATGCGACGACATGGCCGGCCGCGTCCAGAATGGTGACACTGTCCAGGAAAGCCGTGGTGGCGGCACGTCCGAACAGCACGGCATCGCGCAGCTCGACAGGGGCGGCCATGACGGACGGTTTCGCGACGGCGTCGCGGGCGCCCTGGATGGCGAAGTCGAAGCGGTCGATGTTTCGCTGCACGTCCTGCGCGATCAGCGTCGTCAGGTTGCCGGCCTCCACCGATGCGCGTGCGCTGTCGCTCACCCAGGCGGCTCGCGCCAGAACCGCGACCCCGCCGCAGATCAGCGCGATGATCACGGACAGCAAGATGTTGAGGATCCGCGGAGACAGATCCGGCCGGCGTCGGCCGGGCGAAACAACCGACATATCTGCGCACTCGACAATGAGCCCACAGCCTTAGGGCGCCGGCCCTTCTCAAAGCTGAAGACCGGCTGCGACGCGGCGCTGACCGCCCGCCGAAACGCAGGCGTGCTTAACGATTCAAGCGGGCTGGCCGGTGAGCGTTTCGACGATCGCCGCCACCTTGGGGCCGACCGCCCCGATGGCCGGCACCACCAGGACGTCGGCCTCCGTTTCGGGGTGGGGCGGCTCGAGTGCCGCGAACTGGCTGTGTACCAGCGAAGGGGGCATGTAGTGGTTCGGCCGGGCTTCGAGCCGGCGCACCATCGTGGCCTCCTCGGCGTCCAGGTAGATGAAGCGCAGCGCCGAACCCGTGGCGGCCCGGATGCGGTCGCGATACCGCCGGCGCAGGGCCGAGCAGGCGATCACGATCCCGGCCGGCGTCGCCGACCGGTCGGCCAGCGTGGCCCCGACCCGGTCGAGCCAAGGCCAGCGGTCCTCGTCGTCGAGCGGCGTGCCGGCCGCCATCTTGGCCACGTTGGCGGCCGGGTGCAGGTCGTCGCCGTCCACGAAAGCGAGGCCCAGCGCCGCCGCCAGCGCCTCTCCCATCGTGGTCTTGCCGCAGCCGCTGACCCCCATCACCACCAGGCAGAAGCGCCGGGCCGGGTCGACGGACGCCGTGCCGGGCATCGCGCCGCCGCTCATGGGTTCATCGGACGCGGCGTGGCGCCAAAGGCGCTCGC
>NZ_JARPVX010000134.1:0-6514 GCF_033947565.1 Lichenihabitans sp. Uapishka_5 | reverse complement strand
AACGCGATCAGGACCAAACTCGCCCTGAATCATCTGTCTGAGTCGGTGCACTAGAAGGCGTCGAGGATTGCCTCGTTGCCATTTACGATCTGACCGGTGAGTTGCGCAACTTAGAATACACAATTCGAGTGCTGTTCGCGGTCGAGGATATCAAGCGCATGAAGTTGCGCATGGCGCGTGGACGCCGGAGGCTGGTCGAAGACGGCGGCTCGCCACACAAACTTAAGTTCGGGCTGATGCGCACGGCGCGAGCCCACTTTGTTCCGCATCCGGAACGGCGCCCGGCGGTGGAGGAGATCTTCGGACGGTACCTGCGAGGCGTTTCCCGTGCCCGAATCGCACGGGATCTGACTGGTCGATTTCCCACGCCTGGAGATTGCTACATGATCGATGCGGGTCAGGCGGATCCGATGCGGAAGTCGCGTTGGACCACCGGCATGGTGCGTGAAGTAATCAGGTCAACCATTTACGCGGGTGCGCTAATCGATGGTCGCACGCGCGTCCAATTGGACGAACAAAGCCGTAAGGTAGGTGTGAAGCCGACGGCACGCGATAAGTGGACACGAGGGACGGCATCGCACAGCCGCATCATCGACGACAGAACGTTCATCGACGCAAATTTACGATTGCGCATGGAGCGCCAAATGTTCCACCTCCTTCGCAAGGGCGAACATGTTGCGCGTTCGCGGGCTGCTACCGCCTCAAGCTTCTTGTTTCACAACAAGATCGTCTGCGCGCTGTGTGGGGCGCGAGCCATTTTCCAGCACAGGCGTCGCCGCGACTGGGTGTCCGTCCGATGCGAGCACGCGTGACCGGCGCCTGCGGCGGCTTCGGCCGGATCCGGATCGTTGACCTTGAGCGGGCGGTCGTCGGCGACCTCCTCGCGCTCCTGGGCGGTTCGGACCTCGTCGCCGCGTACTCCGAGCGAATGGAGGCTGAACTCGCCGCCGCGGCGGCTGAACGCGCCACCCGCGCAGCCGTCCTGCGGCAACGTTACGTCGACCTCGAGGCGCGGTTGAAGGGTGGCCTCGCGAAGCAGATGCGCGGTACGCTGGGAGATTACCCGGCCGACGTCCTCGACGGCTCGCGCGAGACGCTTTTCCAGGAGCTGGCGAAGACTGACAAAGATCTAAAGGCGCTCGCGGCCGCCGAGCGCACGGAGGACGACCTCACGCCACGTGGGCTGGAGGGGGGGCTGCGTTTTGTGATGGCAAATGCGCCCTTCAAAGAGACGGATGCGCACTCCGACCGTTTCCGGTCGGCGTTCAACCGCATAGTTGAGGGCGTCGAGATCGGAGAGGGTGCCAGACCCGAGGAGGCGCGGGTGCTCGTGCGCTTGGATCTTGGTCCAATCATCGGTTCCGACTCGATTGACGACCCACATCGGCGCGTGGTGCGTGAACTCACTGTACCGACCTTCGGCGAGCACCGCTATCAGCGGGGCAGCCGGCCCGATCCAGTCGTCGCCTACGACAAGCGGGCCGGCGACCTACCTGATGTTGTCTGGTTTGCCATCGAAGGCCGGGCAGTGCACGTTGCTGACACACTGGAGGCGACGGGATGGCAGCTTCGAGCCCTGGTCGATGTGGCGCGCTTTTGCGCCTTAACGGGGATGGGTGAGCTCCAACGAGCATACGTGGGAGAGCGCGGTCCGCTCGCTAAATTCGAGCAGGCCGGTCGCGCGCTCATCCGATCCGGTGCCCTTGCGGCACTCGTCGACGCCTTGGACGGCTCGCCTCACGAAATCGAGAACCCGGGACGGTTCCTATCGACTGTCGTACGTCCTTCGCCCTCGGAGGTGGCCGCGCGGATCGGCCTGTTTCGTTCGCCGGCGGACGCTGCGTCAGGGCGACGCGAGATCGTCGCCAAGGTCCTCGACGGCCTCTCGCCGACGAAGGTCGCGTACTTGCACGGCATACCCACCGATGCGGTCCGCGAGCTCGTCTTCCGGCACCGTGCCGGCACCCTCGCGACCTTCAACACGTTCGACCTCGGGCCGCAGTTGCCCGAGGCAGCGTCTCGTCTCCGCGAAGCTGCAGAGGGCTGCCTCGATCCTGCCCTCGCATTAAGGCTGCGTATCGCCGCCATGTCGATCGCGGGCGCGAGCCACCGCGACGTAGCCGCCTTCACGGGATGGTCGGAGCAGACGGTGTCGAAGTGGGCAAGGGTCTTTCGTGAAAACGGGGCGGCTCACCTTTGGCAACGAACGTGGTGCCTGCGTCCGCATGCCATCGTAGTCCGCGAATGGGCCGGGTCCCACGCTCGCAAGCTCGCCGCACTGGCCACCCAGCTTCCGACGGGACGCGGCGGCGCGGCGGAGGCCCTCGCGGATTGGTGCGCCGGCGCATCGGCGAAGAATGTAATGGCCAAGCTTAGGGGTTCGATCACGGACTTCGACCGGTACCTCGCAATCCTGCGGGCATCTGGCATCGCCGGTCTGGCTTCGTCTCTCCGGAGCCCGGTGGGAACACCGACCGAAGAGGGAGACAGGCTCCGCATTCTTGCGGTCGACGCGCGCGACGCTGAGGTGCAGCGCAGGGTAAACCTCCTTGCCGACTTCGCTGACGGGCATGATGTCGGCGGTTTATCGCGAAGGTATGGGATCAGCCCGCTGGTCGTCGAGAAGACCGTCCAAACGTGGCGTGACAACGGCGCGGTTTGCAATGCTACGGAGACACCCGCCATCGCATTGGGATGCGCGGAACTGGAGGAGTTGGCACGTTATGCCCGCTCGTCCGGCAACGAGGAGCGACCACGTCCCGTCGCGCACTGGAAGACGTTGCGCGAGTTCTGCCTCGCCAAGTTCGGTCATGCGCCTGATGCAACCACCTTCCAACGAACCTGTAAGGCCCACGGTATCCAGGTGGCTTGGCGAATGGCGGATCGCGAGGGGTCTGGGTGATCAATCTCGACCTCTGGACGGGAGTTGTCGACTCTCGCGTCGGGAAGGCCATTATTTCGGGCATGCCTCCGGTACATCTGTCACTTGGGAATGGGTGAGAGCGATGGCGGATGATTTTACACTCGATGCGTTTCTGGCGGATCATCGCCCGACACGCCACGAGTTCGCGCCGGAGCCGCTCCTGGCGTCCGACGTTCCCGTGCGTCCAAGGGTTGGCGCCGTGTACTGTCGGACCAGCACGAACGGGCAACTCGAAGACAGCATCACCACCCAGTACGCGGCTGGCAACGCGTACCTTGAAGCGCTGGGCGTATCCGAGGTCGTCAAGTACTTCGACCGGGGCCGGTCCGGCACGACGATCGGTGGTCGGCCCGCACTCCGCGCCATGCTGCGCGCTTGCAAGGCCGGACGGGTCGATATGGTCGTTGTCGCGACCATCTGCCGGCTATCGCGCCGAGAGACGGCGCTGCACCGCATCGTGGACACGTTCAAGGCGACAGAGGTTGAACTCCACGAGGTCGCCTCGGGTCGCGTCGACGACGTCAAACTCGCCGTGGACGGCAATAAGGCCGAACAAGGCAGGCGGCTTGGGCTCGCCCGAAAGCTGGACGGCAGGCTGCGGGTCATGACGCTCGGTCGTTTCCCAGGGGCGCCCACCTTCGGCTTTTTGCACGTGAAGGCGGTGCCTGGTCTCCGCGTGCCGCACCCAGAGTTCCGGCATGTCGTGTTAAGCATGTTCCGCAATGCGGCGGCCGGGATGGAGCCGGAGGCAATCGCGTCCACGCTCCGCTGTCCAACGCCTGCGACATGGATCGCGGCGGAGCGACACGAGCTTTCGGGCGGTTGGCCATCCTGGACGGGCCCGATGGTTCTACGTTTGCTGCGTGACCCCGCCTACAAGGGCGTCCAGACGTGGGGCAAGACCACGACCGTCCGCAACGCGGACACCTTCCGGCGTCTCGGTTTCGAGCCTGTTTCCGAAGATCGGTGGCAGGCATTCATGGTGCCTCACATGCGGATCGTCGATCCCGAGCTTTGGGCGCAGGTGCAGGATCGCCTTGCGCAACGGAGTGTCGGACGCCGCGTCGCCGCGAGCCCGCGCGCGATGGTCATGCTCACAGGCGTGGCCGCTTGCGCGTGCTGCGGCGAAACCCTGCGTGGCCCCTATAACCGCTCTGAGGGAGCGAGCGCGTACCTTTGTTCGAAGACGGAGGCCTGTCGTGAGAGTCGGGCGACCATCGGTGTCGTCGAGCGCGCCCTTGTGCAGTCACTTGCCATGGACTTGCGTTTGCGGCGCTGCGAGACTGTAACCCCTGGCAGGGAGACGCTGTGGTCCGAGCAGCTGCGCGACCTTGGTCGCCGGTTGTCGGCGTCATTGGAGCAAGAACTGGACGGCCTGACTTCGAACGGAACAGACGTTCCGCTGGAGAAGAGGCGATACGAATCGTTGCTGCGCGTATTGCGTTCCGAGGCCGACGACAACGTCGAGATCGATGACGTACTGCGCTCCGCGGACAATCTCGCGAGGGATCGCGGCGTGGAGCCGTTGAGCGATCCCGGCCGGCTCATGTTCGACGTCGTTCGGGCTCTCGTCACCCGTGTTGATGTGGGCGGCGGCGCAGGCACGACGCGCTTGCGCGTCTCCCTGGACCTCGGCCCGGTCGCCACGCAGGTGGGCGGCACCGACCTGTTCCCCACGTTGGACATCGCCGTCCCAGACAGCCAGCAGGACCCCGCCACGCGCGAAGCCGGGCGCGCGGCAGCGAACGTCAACCTGGTTGCCAGGGTGGCTCGGGCCGGCGATGTGTCGTTGAGTCAGCGGGCGTCGGACCTACTCGGGCGGCTCGGGCCGAAGACCCTCCGTCCACGTCTCGAGGCGCTTGGTTGGTCCCTCGCCGACCTGATCACCGCGTGCGCGCTCTGGGTGAGCACCGGCAGGCGGATAGAGCAACAGGGTTTGCCGGACGGCCGGGCCGAAACCTTCGAGGAGGCGCGCCGCGCGGTCCTCGGGAGCGGGCTGCGCGGCGAGATTTTTCTGATCGTGACGGACGAGGCTGTAGCCTTCGAGAAGGGCCACCTGCGCTTGTTTATGGGCCGGCCCGGGTTCGCCCATTTGGCTCCCTCGATCGAGCGGGCGCTCGCCTCCGCCGCCGCCTTGTGCATCGATAACGCCGTAGCGCCGGCGTGCGGTGAAGGTGTTAGGGACGCGGTTCGTGACTGGTTGGAGCGGACGGCGACGTCCGGCCACGCGTCTACTTACGGGAAGACCGATCCCCGTCTGACCGCCGCGCTCGCGACCGTGCGGCTGCGTGGTCTCGACGCCCTTTTGATCGATGGCGCGCTGAATATCGCGACGCTCGGTGCCGAGATGCAAGACTGGGTGGTGGCCGCGGGGAACGCTAGAGCAGTCTCTGCGGCGGCGGTCCTGGAGGATCACCTGAAAGGTTTGCGGAAGACGGATCTCGCCTCCATCCATGCAACCTCCCCGAGCCGCGTCGATCACCTCGTGGTGCGCTATCGTGCTGTCGGACCATGGGGCATGGCTCAGTGGGGCAGCGATGCCGGGCCGGGCCACTCTCGGCTCTCGCAGACCCAGTGGAGCGAAGTTCAAGCGTACGTCCTTGACGGACGCGACGCGGGTGGCCTCAGCGTGGAGTGCGTCGCGGACATGATATTGAGGCGCTTCAGCACCTCCTACGATCTCGACCGCCTTCGCCTAATCCTCGCCGATGCAAATTTGTCACTGCCGCTTCATCGCGAAGGTCTCCGGCCCTCGGCCGTGCAAGCCAGGGCCGATCACTTCCTTCGGCCGCCCTTTGTCCGCGACCTCGGAGCGCGTAAAAACGTACCCTGACCTCCGTCTTTCGTTTCCAAGCTTCGCTGCTCCGCGGGGCCGGCATCTTCGCGCAGCTCCTGTCGAACCCAGGCGTGGGCTGATCACTTTCAGAAGTGGATCGCCGGAGGTTTGACACGCGCTTTGCAGATGCTCGAGCACGGTTGGCGCTCCTCGTCCGCCGCGCTTCGCGCATCGGGCGGTGCCGCTTTCGATGATCTATGGCGACCGCAGTGACGTGGCTGCTGCATTATGGTGGATGCGCTTACGCAGGCAGTCGCATCGCGACGGGCCCGGAGGCGATGTTGACGCGGTTAATGTGTACTTGAGCGCGATACCTTCGAGAAGTCGAACAACGTAGAGCTGTTATTCACATAGTGAAGGCAAAATGCCAACTAATGGGTGTGGTCTGGGGAGCATGCACAACTGAAACTTTTCACTACAGCCGCAATATGTGGAGTGTAGAACTTATCGGTATTTCAAAGGGTTGAGGTTCGTTTCCGAACATTATCGACGCAGAAGTCTCGTTAGTGGATAACTGGGTTAGCGTAAGATGCGATCGCATCGCACCAGAAAGAGCTTCGCAAGCGCTCTGGTTGTGATCGGACGACTGGAAAAGTAAAGGCTACATCAGGGGTGGACAGCGGAGGGCGCCAACGCGTCACTGACGCCGGCGCCCGACCCAGCTCAGAACCGCGGCCCGCGTCTACCTGATGACCTTCGGGCTAGGCCGTGTGGACGGATTTTAAGAGGATGAATCCGAGGGCCAGTGAAACGAT
>NZ_JARPVX010000133.1:0-6524 GCF_033947565.1 Lichenihabitans sp. Uapishka_5 | reverse complement strand
GATCGTGGCCTCGAGGTGCGTCTGCCCCGCGAAGGCCTGGGCTGAGCGGGCGAAGTCGATCGGCGCGCCCATCTCTCGGCTCACGGCCTGCGCAATCTCCTCGATGCGCTCATTGTAGAGCGCGAGAATGCGGCGGAGCAGCGCCAGGCGATCGTCGCGGCTAGTCTGGGCAAAGGCCGGAAAGGCCGCGCGGGCCGCTGCCACGGCTCGGTCGACGTCGGCCGCGCCGCCGGCCGCAATCGCCGTATAGGCTTCTTCGGTTGCGGGATCGATGACGTCGATCGTATCCCGACCGGCGGGCTCGACCCAGGCCCCGTCGATGAAGAATTGGCGATGATGGTGGTTCATGGCGAGGTTCCGGAGGTTGGCGACGTCAGGATCGGATGAGGGAACGGGCCGTGCCGGGACGGATCGCGGCGAAGACCGGAAGGCCGGGTGCTAAGGCTTCGGGAGCCTGGGCGCGCGGCACGTCGACGGTGAGCATCGGCCCATTGACGACCTGCACCGACAGGCGGAGCGAGCGGCCGTGGAAGACCACGTTGGACACGGTGGCCGAGGCGGTTTCCGGCCCCGGCTCCGTGCTTAGCGTGACGTCCTCGGGGCGGACCCCGAGGACCACGACGCCCTCGGCCGGCCCGGGAGTCGCGAGATGCAGGCGGAGCGGTCCGGCCTCGACCAGTGTTCCCCTTGTGGTGCGGCCCTCGATGAGGTTCATGGTGCCGATGAAGCCGGCCACGAAAGTGGTGGCCGGTGCGTCGTAGAGTTCTGCCGGCGAGGCGGCCTGCTCGATGCGGCCGCGGTTCATGACCACGATGCGGTCGGAGATCGACAAGGCTTCGGTCTGATCGTGCGTCACCATGACGAAGGTCGTGCCGAGCTTCGACTGGAGGCCTTTCAGTTCGATCTGCATCTGCTCGCGCAGGTGCGCATCGAGCGCCGACAACGGCTCGTCGAGCAGCAGCAGGCGCGGTTCGCACACGACCGCGCGGGCGAGCGCCACGCGCTGGCGCTGGCCGCCCGACAGCGCGCCGACGCGCGCCGCTTGCTTATCGGCGAGGCCGACGAGATCCAGCATCGCGGCCGTGCGCCGCCGCACCTCGGGCGTCGACAGGCGGCGCGTCGTCAGGCCGAATCCGACGTTCTCGGCGACCGTCATGTGGGGGAACAGCGCGTAATCCTGGAACACCGTGTTGACAGGGCGCTCATAGGCACGGGTTGCCGTGATATCGCGGCCGTCGAGCTCCACCCGGCCAGTCGTCGGCGCCTCGAAGCCCGCGATGATGCGCAGGCTTGTGGTCTTGCCGCAGCCCGAAGGACCGAGCAGGCTCAGGAACTCGCCCTGGCGGATGGTGAGATCCACGTTATCGAGCCCGAGAACGGCGCCGTCGTTGAAGCGCTTAGTCACGCCGACCAGGCGCAGCAGCGGCTGCCCCCTGGGCTCCGGCTCAGGCGCCATTGCGGACATCCAGCGGCTTCACGGTGTTGACCCAGACGATCTCGCACGGGACGGCGCCCGGGTTGCGGAAGGCGTGTGGCAGGGTGCTTTTAAAGGCGAAGCTGTCGCCCGCCTGGAGCCGCGAGGTCACGCCGTCGATCTCAAGGTCCACCTCTCCCGCCAGCACGAGGCCGAACTCCTGCCCGGGGTGCGCGTAAGCTGCCGCGGTGCCGCCACCCGGTTCCACCCGCACGGACAAACCCGTCAGCGCAGCACCGCTCGGCGACAGCAATTCCTTGCCGATGCCTTCTGACCAAACCGGCACGCCGCGCCGCTCGTCCCGGCGAACGACGTGAAGGTCGCACGCCAGGGTGCCGGCGTCATCGAGGAGGGCCTGGGGCTCGATCCCGAGCGCCCCCGCCAGCGGCCACAAGGTCTTCACCTTCAGCGAGGTGAGGCCACGCTCGATCTGGCTCAAGCCACCGATCGAGATCCCAGTCGACAGCGCCAGCTCGGCGAGCGAACGCCCGCGCCGCAACCGCAGCGCGCGGATGCGGCGACCGATGCGCAGATCGGTCGGATCGGCCGCCGAGCCTCCCTCGACATCCGCAGCGCTTCCTTCAACGGCGACGTCGCTCATGGGTGTTCGACGCCGCTGCGAATGACGGCGAGGGGCCGCGATCGGGAACGCGATTCAGCCACCCGCCTTCACCTTCTCGAACATCTTGGCTAGGCCGTCGCTCTGCTTCATCGGGCCGGTAAAGACGGTGGTCTTCAGCACGGTCTCGGGGTCGTCCGGCAGCTGCAGCTCCTGCAGCTTGTCCTTCGGCACGAGGTCGAAGGCGGCCTTGGAGGCGCTGCCGTAGCCGTATTGCTCGATCAAGCTCTTGCCCGAGGCCGGCTCGAGCCGGCTGTTGATGAAATCATAGGCGAGGTCGACGTTCTTGGAATCCTTGAGCAGCACCATGCCGCAAGCCCAGGTCAGCATGCCTTCCTTGGGCTTCATGAAGGTGACGGGCACGTTCTGCTTGCGGAGCGCAGTGGCGGAGGCGTTCCAGGTCATGGCCATCACGAGTTCGCCGCTCGCGAGCGACTGCTCGACCGAGGTCATGTCGGTGGTGTAGCCGCGCAGGAGCGGGCGCTGCTCGCGCAACTTGTCGGCGACCTTGTTCATCTCGGCATCGGTCATGTCGAACGGGCTCACGCCCGTCAGCAGCGCCGCCACCACGGGCGTGTCGTGGACGGCGTCGATCGTGGCCATGCGCCCCGCGTAGGTCTTGTCCCACAGGAGGTTCCAGCTCTGCTCGGGGTCCTTCACAAGGTCGGTGCGGTAGAGGATGGAGGTGTTGCCCCAATCCCACGGCACCATCCAGACCTTGCCGTCGCCGGCATCGATGTCGGGCAGCTTGCGGAACACGGGGAAGATCGCATTCCAATTCTTCAGCCGCTTGGTGTCGATCGGCTGGATGAGGTCTTCCTTCCGCCACCGGGCGATCTTGTCGTAGCAAGGGTGGGCGAGGTCGGGATGGAAGCCTGCCTTGACCTTGGTGAAGGCGTCGTCATCGTCGCCGAACGTCGAGGCATCGACAGCGCCCGGATGGGCGGCCAGGAAGGACTGGTTGAAGTCAGGCAGTTCATAGCCCGACCACGTGAAGTAGGTGAGCTTCTCGGCCGCGCCAGCCGGTAGGGTCAGAAAGGCCAGCGACGCCGCGGCGCCAAGGAGAGCTGAGGCAGGCTTCATCGGAAACTCCATCAGGTTTGCGGGACGAGGGGCGCCGGCGCGGCGCGACCGGCCGCGTGGGCGGCCCCGCGTCGGCGGATCAGTTCGGCCGCGGCGGCCAGCAGCACCGAGGCGAGCAGGATCAGCGAGCCGAGCGCCATCACGCTCGGCAGCGACTTCGGGAAGCGGAGCTGGCTCCAGATAAAAAGCGGTAGCGTGGGCTGCGTGCCGGCCAGGAAGAACGCGACGATGAACTCGTCGAAGGACGTCAGGAACGCCAGGGTGAAGCTCGACACCATGGCGGGGAGGCTCAGCGGCAGCATGATGCGGTGGAAGGTGTCCCATTCGCGCGCCCCGAGATCCATGGCGGCTTCCGCCAGATTGCCGGGCAACGCGGCGAAGCTCGCGCGCATGACCACGATCGTCGCGGGCAACGCCAGCACGGTGTGACCGAGCACGATGCTTCCTCGCGACGGCCCAAGCCCGGCGAGGTTGACCAGGATCAGCAGCGCGATCCCGATGATGACGCCCGGGATCAGGATTGGCAGGCGGAGCAGCGCCGACACCACGGCCGAAGCCCGGTTGGGCCGGCCGATCTCCGCATAGGCGGCTGCCGTGCCGATGAGCGTCGCCAGCCCGGCCGCTGTGAGGCCGACCATCATCGTGTTGCCGAGCGCCTCGACGAAGCGCCCGTCCGACCACAGCACGCGATACCACTCCGTCGTGAAGCCCCGCAGCGGAAACGAGGCCTGCGGAGCTGCGTTGAAGGAGAACAGCGGAATGAGCAGGATCGGCCCGTACAGGAACGCGACGTAACAGGCCACATAGGCCAGAAGCCAGGACGGGCGCCTCACGCGCGGCTCCCGAAGCGCCGGTCGGCGGCCTGCACGGCCAGCACCACGCACAGGATGATTGCGAGCGTCAGCACCGAGACCGCGGCCCCAAAGGGCCAGTCATTAGCTTTGCCGAACTGGGCCTGGATGATTGTGCCGATCATGGTGCTGTCGGGGCCGCCCACGAGCGCGGGCGTCACGTAATCGCCGACCGTCGGCACGAAGACCACCAGCGCCGCCGAAAGGACGCCCGGCATGGACATCGGCAGGATCACCCGCCGGAAGGTAGCCCAGGGGTGTGCGCCGAGGTCGGCCGCCGCTTCGCCCAAGTTGCGCGGGATGCGGTCGAGCGCCACGAAAATCGGCAGGACCGCAAAGGCCGCATAGGCGTGGGCCAGCGTGAGGATCACGGCGGCGGGCGTGTTGAGCAGCGCCATGATGGGCGTGCGAATGATCCCGAGTTCCAGCAGCGCCGAGTTCAGCACGCCGTTGTAGGCCAGCACAATCTTCCAGGCGAAGACGCGCAGCAGGTAGCTGGTCCAGAACGGCAGCGTGACGAGGAAAAGCACCAGTCCACGCCAGCGGCCGGCGTGGAAGGCCGCATAATAGGCGACCGGATAGGCGAGCACCACGGTGGCGGCCATCACTGCGCCTGCGATAAGGAGCGAGCGTCCGACGACTCTGGCATAGAGCGGGTCACTGATCGCCGTCACGATGTTGGCGACCGTGAAGCCCTGGCCGAGCAGTGACCCGTCGTTGTTCCGGAACCCGAGCAGGACGACGAGGCCGAGCGCGAACACCACCACGATAAGCCCGAGGAGCGTGCCCGGCGTGTTCAGAACAACGTCGAAGAGGCGTTGCGACGCGCGGCGCCGGATCGGTGCGGCAAGACTGCTCAAAAGCATCCTTCGGCGTGAATGAGCCTCATCGTTTTTCAAATTTGTGAAACTGTCAACTCAGCGTTGCAGTCCGTCGAGCATGCGGTACCAGGCCAGGGCAGCCGTGACGCCGAGATGGCGGAACCGATGAAACGGGATCGGTCGGATCGGGGTGATGGGGAGCGGCAGCGCATCGGCATCGCCCGCGTCCAGATACGACGCCAGTCGCCCCCCAAGCGCCGTCATCAGGCCGATGCCGCGGCCTTGGCATCCCAGCACGGCCACGAGCCCGGGTGCCGGCTCGTGGATATGTGGCAGATAGTCCAAGGTGATGGCGACGCGACCGAACCAGCGATGCGTGATCGGCAGGGCCTCTAAATGGGGGAACAGCCGCAGAGCGGCGCGCTCGAGATGATGCCAGTCCGCGGCGTGACGCGGCACGCCCAGGGTGCCGCGTCCACCGAGCACGAGGCGGCAATCGGCGCTTTTGCGATAATAGGTCACGATGCGGCGCGTATCCGACACGGCCTGACCGCCGGGAAGAAGAGCGTGGGCCACCTCGGGTCGCAGGGGGGCGGTCGCGATCTGGAACGAGTGCAGCGGCAGGACGGTGCGGGCCAGCCCCGGAATCAGCGCGTCCGCGTCGGCATTGGTGGCCACGAGGACCTTGCCGGCCTTCAGGTCGCCGACCGAGGTGGTCACCGACCAGCCATCCGCATCGCTCTCGACGGCGGTGACGCGGCAGCGGGACCTCAACACGACGCCTGCGGAAGCTGCAAGCCGGACAAGTTCCGACAGATAGGCGAAGGGTTGGATCGCACCGGCCCGCCGGTCGATCAGGCCGCCATGGTAGCCCCGGGCGCCGGTCAGCGCCTGGACGGCATTGCGGTCGAGGATGTCGACTGCTGCGCCCGTTTTGCGCAGGGCTTCGGCACGGGACTGGACGGTGCGGTATGCGGCTTCGGTATGGGCCGCCAGGATCCATCCCGTTCGGTTGTGCGGCACGCTCAGCCGCTCGTTTCGGATCAGATCGAACACGGCATCAGCGGTTCCGGCCGCGAACGCCGCGAGGGCCTCGCCACGCTCTTGGCCGAGCATCGCGATGAGCGCGGAGGGATCGTGCTTCAGACCCGGGATGACCTGCCCACCGTTGACGCCCGACGCTCCGCCCCCAAGGGGGCCCGCATCAAAGACCACGACCTTCATGCCCCGCCGCGCTGCATGTAGCGCCGTGGTCAATCCGAGGAAGCCGGCGCCAACGACGGCCAAGTCCGCCTGCGATGGCAGAGGGTCCTGAGCGAGGCCAGGTTGCTCCTCATCGTGCCAAAGGCACTCGCTTTCAAACGACGTCATACCAAAAGCTTGAGCTTTCACATCTGTGAAATCAAGTCGTACCAAGCATTAGCAGCAATTGGCGGTCACGGGATGATAATCGAAGCCTAACAGCCGAGAAGACGCCATCACGGAAGCCGAGCCTGCCTCCACGCCAGTGTGGGTCAACCGCACGCAGCCTGACTTCAGATCAGGCCATCTCTGACCCAAAGCGGACTGCCCGCTTCCGGCCAGTTTGAGCCGTAGAGCAGCCGGGCTGCATCGCGCCCATGGACGAACCCGCTCTCGCGGGAGGGCTTCCTGAGAGGAAGAGCACACCTGGAGAT
>NZ_JARPVX010000132.1:0-6529 GCF_033947565.1 Lichenihabitans sp. Uapishka_5 | reverse complement strand
AGGGGTCGGGATTGGACGCGAAATGGGGGTCGTCGTTGGAAGCGATTTGACAGCCCGGCGGCCTGGCGGGACGTGGCGCGGTGGCTGGCACCAGGGTCGCTGCGCCCCGCCACGTCTCGGTCGATCGCGCGACTACCGGTCGTTTCTCACTGCGAGACCTGGGCCTGCAGAGGACGCCGGTGCCGCGCCCAGGGGTGCTTCCGCGACACTGGGGCAGCATTGGCATGTCGCCGTGCGGCCAGACAGCGCGGGTCGACGCGGCCGGCCAGCTCCGACAGATGGCGGGGCAAGAGGACGACATCGTCGTGATCACAGCGGCCACGCTGGAGCTGCTTCAAGCCGTAGTCAACGACCGCCCCAGGATGCGGGCGATTTGCTAACTTGGAAGTCTGATCGATTTGTTTCGCTGCGGCCGGATTTCTAAGCGATGATGTACCCCGGTCGGCGCTTGTATATACGACTTATACGATCATACACCTGCCCTGTTGGTTTGGCTTGATGCAGCCCTTGGGGCAAGCAGCCATGCACCTACCTGCTACTTGATGCTCAAAGGGCAGAGACACGGAATTTGGCTACCTTCATGATATCGGTCGCTCATCGAGACATGCCCTGCCTGAGCTCGAAAGCCTGAAGTCACGGGGTAAAGTGTCGAGGGTGTAAGCTAGCCTGTGACACGTAGCAGGCCTCACGCGAGGTATAGAGGTGCCGAAGCCCAACTTTCTTCGAGTAGTGCTGAAACGTGAGCGCGAGCAGGGCGCCCACCTTGAACGCGCCCTGCTTGGTCATTATCAGCGAGAATTCCGTGCGCCCGAGGCGGAGCTTCGTCGTCTCGGCCGGCGCGATGCCCGCCGTCTCGGATGCTTCAACCTGTATGCCCGTCGCTGGTGGCTCCGAGCCCTTCTGCGCCACCTGCCTCGCGGCGTGCTCGCCCAGGGCCGCTTATCTGCGTCCCAGCCGGTATTCCTCCTTACCTTGCTGGATCGCAATCAGGTTTGGAGGCCTGAGCGCGACGACGGCCACAGCATCACCGCCGGCCCCAGCCTTGCCGACATTCGGCAGGCCTACGCACGGCACCTTCAAGGTCTGGACGCGGTCGGGATGATCGAAACCGCACTCTACGTTTCGGCTCAGCGGGTTCTCGGCAGCAATCGGGTCATGCACTTCCACTTGCACGCTCTGGTTTGGAACGTCGACGAGGAGGCACTGCAGGCGCGCTGCGCCGCCGTCAACGACGAGATTCGGCCCGTGTTCGGCTATGCGACCGCTGCCGACGCCCGCCTTATTGAACAGGGAGACTTGATGCAGGTGGCCTGGTACCTCGCGAAGGCGCCGCGCAAGCAGTATCAGGTCCACCGGAAGGACAACGACAGGGTCAAGCAGTTCAAGCGCGCCATCAACGGGGTCAACGCCGTCCGCCTCTACGCGGAGCTGGGGCGTTATACCCTCGACCAGCTGACGCTCGCCAGCGGCGGGGGGCGTGACGTGCTCCGGGGGATGCTCACCGATCTGCAACGGTGGCGAAACACCAGCCTGCGACCGCGGTCCGACTGAAAATCGACAATGTTCCTTGTATTATCTAAAAAAATAAACCCCCGTCGTTTGGCGACGGGGATCTTAAAATGTTCAACAGCAATGAATGTGCTTTCATATCACATCCAGGAGGCGGGATCACTTGAGCGTTGTATGCTCGCTTAGCAAAACGGGGTACCACTTGCGGCCTTTTCGAAGGCGCACCCGCTTGATGCGTACCTTTAACAACGCCTCTTGAGCCGACAACACGTTTTGGAGCTCTGAAGTCGTACATGCCACTTCAAGAATGACCGGCTCCTCGCTTTCCACACTGCCGATCATCGGCACAGGCCGGCCAGACTCGTTCTCGTCCTCGTCCTGACTGTTTTCGTCCACAACATCATCCAGCGAGAGTTCACCCTCGTCGTCCGCCTGGACCGGCAGCTGGCGCTTGGCGCTCAGCCTGGTTTTTGGTTGGGCCTCAGGTTCAGCCTTCACGCCGATAGCATCCGACTTAGCCTGAACCAGGACTGCCCGAACGCCACCAGAGCGAGCGAGGCGATCAGCGATGCCTTCGACCGACTCCCCCTCTTTGAGAAGTTGATCGATAGCCCGGCCGAAGCGGTTGGCCTGTTCTCGCTGATTGTCAGTCTTAGCGCCCATAGCGAGCTGCATCGCTGCTTTGCACACCTCCTTTGGTCGGACGTGCATGTCATCAAAGAAGGAGTGTCGCAGCAGCTTCGCGGCCTCCTTGGGGTTGCTTTTCATAAAGAGTACAACCGCTGTGCCTGCCTGGATTAGGTCGTAGATGGCTTTCCGCGAGTCGGCCTTGAACTTCGCCCGTGTCTCCTCAAGCAGAGCGATAGGATCGGAGATGTCGACCAACTCCTGTTTTTCGAAGTACTCTCCCTGCCTCGTCTTAAGATTCTTGTTCGCCATGGTGCTCAGCTCCATATGAGGCCCGAAAGTTACGAGCCTCGCGCCGTGGTCGGATTGTCTCCCACCGAACAGCAGCATCGTGGGTCGTGGAGGCTTGACCAGTGTACGGAATCGCTCGCCTGAGTTACGCGTAAGCGCTTACGACGCTGCAGCCGCTCGATCGGCGCGAGGAAAGATGCGATGGCAGGTCAAAATAGGCGCGCTCAGCCTTGGGAAGTCCTTGTCGATCTAGGAAGGCCAGTGTCTTCCGAGGAGGCAGGCCTTCGCTATTTTCAAATAAAATATTGGCTTACAGGCGCTTATCCTATGCGGCTCGCCTTCAGGAGAGCACAAATCATTTACGTGCTCCACCAGCTCGAGCAGGGAATGAAACAGTTCTCAAGGCTGAGTATGACCGCTCGTTTGCGGAAGCTTTTAGCAGATCCGCGTTATCGTGATCGTGTGAACGACTGCTTTGCCCGAGGAAGCATCAGCGGCCTCCTGCAAATCGACCCACTGGAACGTGAGATCAAGTGGAGGTCCGAGCATCAGCGGCACGTCAAATTTGAAATCGAATTCGCTAAATGCCGTCTGGCTTTTATCGATCAAAAAGAAGACGAACGCCTATCTTCTGCGAAGCTGTATATGGAAATGGCACGTTCCGAAGGAGTTGTTGGACTGTCTATTGGCGGTCGGTATACTGGATATCGAAGTCGGGCTGCCTACTTGCTTGCGGCTGACGCGTTGATCCCCGATCTTCTTTCTTTTCAAGAAGACGAACTGTACCGACCAGGCGATCATGTACCAAACGCTACCGAGTTCAGTGCCTACTGCATGCTGGTCAGGACGATTGCTAATATGCTTAAATGCCCCGGCGATGAGCAGTTGCAGAGGTGGACCGGCCTGGACATGGCCGCGCTTTTAGAGCTACCCACGATCCCGCCCAAAGTAGTCAATCAGTGGATTGGAAAACATCATAACCCGGCCGAGGAAACGAAAGTCGGAAAGGAGGGGCGGCAGAGACCCGTAACGCGGCGAGGTTGATTCGTAAGCTTTTAAGGACATTTTGAGTCCCGCAGACAATGGCTCCCTCAAAGGAGTCCACTGTGATCCCCTCGCCAACTCATACCTCTAATCAGGACGATATCGACAAGGCATTCCTGACCGATGTCGAACTGGCCGAGCGCTGGCGCATGAGCCCGAAGACGTTGCGAAACCTTCGCGTGCAGGGCGGTCATGTGCCCTTCATTCGCATCGGAAGGTTGGTCCGCTATCCTCGCTAGGCTATCCTGGAATTTGAGCGCAAGGGCCTTGTCGACACCGCGCACAAGTCGTGAGGCTTGTCGCAGGCACCGAACACCGCAACTGCAGCGAAAACTCCGCTCGCCAGATCCCGTATCGTCCCAGTACTCTGGTCACTTACTGGTCACTGGGGATCCATGCCAGCGACTTTGCTCACAATTAAAGGTAAGCTAAGTCACTGATTTTGCGATGGTGGGCGCACTAGGGCTCGAACCTAGGACCCGCTGATTAAGAGTCAGCTGCTCTACCAACTGAGCTATGCGCCCATCGCAGACACCGCCGCAGCGCTGTCGTTGGCGCCATGTAGCAAGGGCGGGCGCCGGTTGTCTACCCCATTCGGCAGGGATCGCGGGAAAACTTGCGGACCCGCTGTATCACGGAGCGTGAGACCCGCCGGCGCCCCCTGCCGAGGGGCGCCATGGCTCACATGTGGATAACGCGGCCGTAAGCGTCGAGCACGCTTTCATGCATGGTTTCGCTGAGGGTCGGGTGCGGGAACACGGCGTGGATCAGCTCTTCTTCGGTGGTCTCGCAATTCATCGCCACCACGAAGCCCTGGATCAGCTCCGTCACCTCGGCGCCGATCATGTGGGCGCCGAGCAGTTGCCCGGTCCTGGCGTCGAAGATCGTCTTCACCAGGCCCTCCGGCTCTCCGAGCGCGATGGCCTTGCCGTTGCCGGCGAAGTTGAAGCGGCCGACCCGGATCTCGCGGCCGGTGTCCTTGGCCTTGGCTTCCGTCAGGCCCACGGAGGCGATCTGCGGGTTGCAATAGGTGCAGCCCGGAATCATGGCGCGATCGAGCGCATGGGTGTGCAGGCCGTGGATGGTTTCGACGCAGATGACGCCCTCGTGCTCGGCCTTGTGGGCCAGCATCGGCGGGCCGGCGATGTCGCCGATGCAATAAATGCCGGCAACGCCCGTGCCGCCCTTGCCGTCGGTCGCCACGAAGCCGCGCTCGAGCTTGACCCCGAGCGCCTCGAGGCCGAGGCCTTCCGTGTTGGGCACCACGCCGACGGCCGAGATCATCCGATCGGCGGTGATCGTGCTGGTGCCGCCCTTGCCGTCGTCGATGGTGGCCGTGATCGAGTCGGCGCCCTTCTCGACCCCCGTCACCTTGGCGCCGGTGAGGATGGTGATACCCATCTTTTCGAAGCGCTTGCGGGCGTGGGCCGCGATCTCGGCATCCTCCACCGGCAGGATCTGCGGCAGCACCTCGACGATGGTGACTTCAGCACCCATCGTCCGGTAAAAATACGCGAACTCGACCCCGATGGCGCCCGAGCCCATGACCAGCAGCGACTTCGGCATCGCGGCCGGCACCATGGCCTCGTAATAGGTCCAGATCAGCTTGCCGTCCGGCTCGAGGCCTGGCAGCGCGCGCGGCCGGGCCCCGGTGGCCACGATGATGTTCTTCGCCCGGTAGCTGCCGGCGCCGAGCGCCCCCTTGGGGGCCGGCACGGGCGGACGGCCGAGGGCGGATTTCGCGGCGGGCTTCACCGCGACCTCGCCCGCCTTGGTGATCGTGGCCTCGCCCCAGATCACGTCGACCTTGTTCTTCTTCAGCAGAAATCCGACCCCGGACGACAGCTGGCTCGACACGCCGCGCGAGCGCCCCACCACCTTGCCGATGTCGAACGACGGCGTGACGGGTTGCAACCCGTAGGCCTCGGCATGCACCATGCCGTGGTAGATGTCGGCGGTGCGCAACAGCGCCTTTGTCGGGATGCAGCCCCAGTTCAGGCAGATGCCGCCAAGGTGCTCGCGGTCCACCACCGCGGCCTTGAGGCCGAGCTGGGCCGCCCGGATCGCCGTGACGTAGCCGCCCGGGCCGGCGCCGATGACCAGGATGTCGTAGGTGTCAGCCATGCGGGATTCCTCCTGCTGTAACGATCGTAGGACCGTCATTGCGAGCGAAGCGAAGCCATCCAGAACCGCGGCGTCGAGCTGGATTGCCGCGTCGCTTCGCTCCTCGCAATGACGGCGGGAATTCTTAAACCAACATGCCCATCGGGCTCTCGATCAGGGCCTTGAAGGCGGCGATGAGTTCGGCCCCGAGCGCACCATCCACGGCGCGGTGGTCGGTCGACAGCGACACGGTCATCACGGTGGCGACCGCGGGGGCGCCATCCTTGACCACCACGCGCTTTTCGCCGGCCCCCACCGCCAGGATCGACGCATGCGGCGGGTTGACGATGGCCTGGAAGCTTTTCACGCCGAACATGCCGAGGTTCGACACCGCCGAAGTGCCGCCCTGGTATTCCTCGGGCTTCAGCTTCTTGGCACGAGCGCGGGCCGCGTAATCCTTCATCTCGGCCGAGATCGCCGACAGCGTCTTGGTTTCGGCCGCCCGCACGATGGGCGTGATGAGGCCGCCGGGGATCGACACCGCGACGCCGATATCGGCGTGGGCATGCTTCAGCATGCTGTTCTCGGTCCAGGACACATTCGCCTCAGGCACCCGCGTCAGCGCCAACGCCAACGCCTTGATGACGAAATCATTGACCGAGATCTTGAAGGCGGGCTTGCCGTCCTTGTCCTTCGGGGCGGAGCCGTTGATCTGCTCGCGCAGGGCCATGAGCGCATCGAGCTCGCAATCGGCCGACACGTAGAAATGCGGGATCGACTGCTTCGCCTCGGTGAGGCGGCGCGCGATGGTCTTGCGCATGCCGTCGTGCGGCACCTCGGTGAAGGACCCGGCCGGGAACATCTTTCGGATGGCGTCGTCGGACGCCGGCGCGGCGGGCTTCGCGGCGGGGGCCGGCGCGGGCGACGCAGCCACGGGAGCGGCGGCGGCCGCGGG
>NZ_JARPVX010000131.1:0-6806 GCF_033947565.1 Lichenihabitans sp. Uapishka_5 | reverse complement strand
ACCCACCCTTAGTTCACGCCGCCAGCTGTCCCAAAAAGCCTGACGACGGACAGTCGACAGATCTGTCGTCTCGCATCCCATGCGCACGCCGCCTCAAGCGATTCGGTGCTGAGGGATGAATCACGGATGAGCCTCCGCCGACAACAGATCGGAGAAAATCAGCCGGCCAGCGACTTATGGGTAATTGAAAGCACCGGTATGATGCAAAGGGATGAAGAGGGCACCGAGTTCGCAGACCTCGAGCATGTGCGCAAGGCGGCGATGCGGCTGATCTCCGACGTCGCTCGTGATGCCATCTACGAGAAGGGCGATGATCGATCGTTCGTAGTGGTAGTCACAGATGAGAACAGATCATCCATCTACTCGGCCACTTTGACCTACACTGGAATATGGATGCCACGGTAAATATTCATCGCACCCTCGATCAACGGTCAATTGAACGGTGCGCGAATGCATAAGGGTTATTTTCGCTTGAAATTAATTTATGATAGTATCATTGTTGCTATGACCCATGTAAATATTTGTTATGGCGAACCGTTTTATCCAGAAACTTCGTGGGTTCGCCGAACTCACGCCTCGGGAAATCCAAGCGCTTGAGGAAGCGACCCGGTCGTCTGTAGCCTTCGGCCCACGCCGGGACCTGATCCGCGAAGGCGATCAGCCCGGCCCCGTGTTCGTTCTGCTGGAGGGCTGGGCGTTTCGCTACAAGGTGCTGCCCAGCGGCTCCCGGCAGATCATGGCCTTTATGATGCCGGGCGACGCCTGTGACCTCCACATCGGCATGTTGGCCGAAATGGATCACAGCATCCAGACCGCGACAGAGGCGCAGGTCGCCAGGATCTCGCGTCAGACCATGGACGAGATGATGGACACCTTCCCGGGGATCGCCCGGGCCATGTACATCGCGCAACTCGTCGATGAGGGAACGCTGCGAGCCTGGATCGTGAGCCTCGGCCGGCGCAACAGCGCCGAGCGTGCGGCGCATCTCCTGCTTGAACTTTACGCCCGGGCAGTTCGTGCCGGGGTCGCCAACCACGACGAGATGGAATTGCCGTTGTCCCAAGCTGTGCTGGCGGACGCGCTCGGCATGACCCCTGTGCACGTCAACCGGACCCTCCAGGAGTTGCGCCGGTCGGGTGCGATCGAGCTGCGCCGCGGCGTGTTGCGTATTCAAAATCCGGTGGCGCTGACCAAGTTCTCAGGCTTTGACGAAAACTATTTGCACCGGCGCTTGCGGAAGCCGGGATGATGTTGAGCACGAAAACATTAATCCTGTATATTGTTATTAGGGGGTGTCCTGTTAGGAAGGGCCATCGTTGGCCTATCTCTTGAGGCGCCGACGGCTGCTGCCCCGGCTCGCGCCTCCTGTGAGGCACGACCATGCCGATGCTATTCATCCATCTCCGTAACTCGGAATATAGCGCCCGCGATGAGGTTGCGGAGTTCAACACCCCAGAGGCCGCGCGTGCAGTGGGGGTGAAGGGCGCATTGAGCATGGCCACCGACGAGATTGGCCAGGGTCGTCGCAGCACGGCCGTGGTGGTCGATGTCGAACAAGAGGACGGAACGCGATTGCTTACAGCCGTGGTGGCCGTTTCCGTCTCACCATTGATGGCTGTCGAGCTTCCCGATGCCATGCTTCCATAATCAGATCACACTGGCGCGTGGGCCATCTTCTCCAGGGTTCCAGCGGCCATGAGGAAGCCCATAGCGATGTCCTGGATCTCCCCCATGGTCAGGCTCTCGGGCTTGGCGAGAGCTCGGACGCCGATGGAGCGGACTTCCTGGATGTGTGCGACCCAAGCCCCTGGCGATCGATCCTGAAATCGTTGACGCAATATGTCGGGTGGAAGGTTGTCGTTCATGGCGAAGACCTTCGTGCTGAAAGATCCGCACCACATCACGATCCCTTGTAGAACACCTTCACCTATGTGACATTCTGTCATGCCCCCAGTCTGGCCGCCTCCCGCACCGCCTGGGGTGTAGATTGATCGTGGTCAGCAGCACCCGCGCGTAACCCTCGGGTTGGTTCCTACTATGCTCCCAATCCATCAGCATCGCGAGCGGTATCCGAATGCCTTCAAGAAGGCTGGTGCTTGCCTTCCTGTGCTATACCTAAAAGGTCAACGTGCCTCGAAAGGTATAACAAAAATGTTGCGAGACGTGTTGCGCCTCGGTGAGATCACGTGGGACCTGCAGCGGATCGCGGAAGCAAACAGTACTTTATCCACCTAATGCAACATAAGTTATTTATCATATTAAACAAATATTTCTGAGATGCATCCTTATGCAATATTATTGATTGGATAGGTATGTCTGATAATCTACAAGTATCACAGCCAGTGACCAAAAGCGAAAGCCTCGAGAATAAGCGAGCAACACCAAAGATTTTTTTGGCTATCCTAGTCGTAGGCGCTGTCGCGATCTGCGGAGTTCTCGCCTTGGGCGCGAAGTTCGTTTTCCATTAAAGCCCTACTCCGTTTTCAATTCTTTCTCATCAAGGAGCCACACCATGGCACAGCATTCAGGTTCAGCTTCCTCTGATAGTTCGACAGCTCTGGACCTTGAAGCCAATCACATCGACAAGCTGATGAACGGAGGTCAAAGTGGAAAGGCTTCGAAGAAGGCCAAGGAAGGCGCAAGTGGGTTCAACAATTCGACACAGGTCGAGCAGGACCTTCGTATCGATAAGGCCAAGGCTGACGCGAAAGCTGCAGGGGGTGGTCCTGACAAGCAGGAAGATGGTCTCAATCAGGATGGCTAACGACGAGCGTTATCTTCAACCAGCTTTATAGATAGGTGTCGGCAATGTTGGTTGAAGCCCCCAAACACTCCATGATGATTGACCTCGCCATCGGTTTGTTTGCCGGTCTATTGGCCACGCAGGTGACAAACCTTGCACAAACTCCATTGAAGTGGGTGACCCCGGAAAATGTCGATCGGCATGAAAAGAAGGTCCGGCCTGGCGCATCCTCGTCCTTGGTCGCCGCTCAGAAATTGGCCAAAGCGATGGATGTGTCTCTCTCCGACAAGGAGGAAGCCCTGTGGGGAAAGGCAATCCACTTCGCTATCGGCATAGGTTGGGGACCGGTTTACGGCCTTTTGCGGCAATACACCGGCTTAAGGCCGATCGGCGCAGCCCTAGCCAGTGGCGTCGGAATGTCCTTGATCTTGGATGAAGGTTTGGTGCCTGCTCTGGGCCTTAGTGCCCCCAACCACCAATATCATGCCTTGACCCGTGCCCGCGGCGTCGTCGCTCACCTGGTTTATGGAACTGCTGTGGCCTTCGCGGTCGAAGGGCTCGGACGGCTGGTGAGTCCCGACCCGGATGCAGAGGGGAAAGAACACGAAACCTTCGCCTCGGGCCGCAATGCATAGCTCGCCTCGTCTCTTACAAGTATACCCATGTGGGAATCAGCGAAGCTGATGGATGGGGTTGCCGATGGCTCTGTCGCGAACCATGACGACGGCCCGGTGGACATGGTCAAGCACCAGTTTTGCTAGTTCGTGGCCGAAGCCAGTGGAACAACTGGTGACGAACCGCCGGGGTCGAGTCGTCTGCCATTTCGATGTTCTCCTATCGAGCGCGCCGCCTGGAAGCGGCGCGCGTTTGTACCTCCCGGTGGTCGGGGTGCACACTGCCGGTCTGGAAGCGGTTCAGCGATCCACCATCGCCATCTGGTTCTCGGTGTAACGCGGGCCGGCGATTGAGCCGGGCGGCAGGGCGGCGTCGAGTGCCAAGACGTCGTCGGCCGACAGCCGGACGTCGGCCGCAGCGACGTTCTCCTCGAGATAGGTCCGGCGCTTGGTGCCGGGGATGGGGGCGATATCGTCCCCCTTGGCAAGGAGCCAGGCCAGCGCGATCTGACCGGGTTTGACGCCCTTACGCGCCGCGACAGCGTTGACCTTCTCAGCCGCTGCGACGTTGCGGTCGAAGTTCTCGCCCGCGTAGCGTGGGTCGGTGCGGCGGTAGTCGCCCTCCGGATAATCCTCGGCGCGCTTCACCGCGCCGGTAAGGAATCCGCGGCCCAGTGGGCTGAAGGGGGTGAGCCCGATACCAAGCTCGCGCAGCACCGGGATGATGTCCTTCTCCAGATTACGCTCCCATAGCGAATATTCGCTTTGCAGCACCGACACCGGATGGGTTGCGTGGGCGCGCCTGATGTTCGACGCCCCCGCTTCCGACAGCCCGACAAAGCGCACCTTGCCGGCCTCGACCAGCCGCGAAACGGTGCCGATCACCTCTTCGACCGGCACCGCGGGGTCGATGCGATGCTGATAGAGCAGGTCGATGTGGTTGAGGCCGAGGCGCGCCAGCGACGCGTCGACGACCTCGCGGATGTGCTCGGGGCGGCTATCGACCCCTTCAAGCTTGCCGGCCCCGCTGATGCGGAAGCCGAACTTGGTCGCCACCACGATCCCATCGCGTCGCCCCTTCAGGGCCTGCCCAAGCAGCCGCTCGTTGGTGAAGGGGCCGTAGACTTCGGCGGTATCGAAATAGGTGACACCGAGGTCAAGCGCGCGGTGGATCGTCCTGATCGACTCGGGATCATCCGGTGTCCCGTAGGACTGGCTCATGCCCATGCAGCCGAGGCCGATGGCCGACACCTCCAGGCCCTGTCGGCCGAGTTTGCGGGTAGGCAGCATGGCAGGTTCCTGAATCAGCGATGCAAAATCGCATACAAACGGTGGAGCCGAGACAATGGTTGCGAACGCGTCAGACACGCGGCGCTCGGACACGGCCAAGTGCCGTTGCACATGCTCGATGCAGACGCGCCGACGCGCGGGGCTTAGTAGTTTCCCGAGGCGGCTTCCTTCAGGATCAGCTTATCCAGCGTGAGATCCGCGACCGCCTTACGCAGTCGCGAGTTCTCGGTTTCCAGCTCTCTCAGACGCCTCACTTGGTCGGCCTTCAACCCGCCGAAATCCTTGCGCCACCGGTAGTACGTGACCTCCGTCACGCCGATCGAGCGGATCGCGTCCGCCGTCGTCTGCCTTTGCGACACCAGCACATCAACCTGGCGCAGCTTCGCGACCACCTCTTCAGGCTTGTGGATCTTCTTCGGCATTCGTCCGTCCTCGCATTGGCTCAAAGCCATACTTCAGCGCGGACCACTTCGGTGGGGGAAGACCAGAGCGCGCCAGGTTTGCCGAGCATATGACGCAAGCCTCGGTCCTACTCGGCCGGGCCGAGATCCTGTTGCGCGAGCTGCGGGCCAGCACAGTGGGCGGCACCCACCATGCGTGACGCCCTAGCCTTCGTGGCTCTCCTGCCGGTCCTGGCCGTGATGGATCTGGCGTTCTGGTTCTGTGACCCGGAGCGCCGGCTTGCGCGCTCGGCCGTGCTGACCGGGATCGTGGTCGGGTGGTGCGCGGCCGGGGCGGCATGGTAGAGAACCGAACAAGCGACGCTGACAGTCTTAAATGCCGTATCGTCCAAAACGGACGTTGACATGCGAAAGCAATAATCATTTGCATGTTATTACATGGGTGAATGCTCGGCTTGTGCCAAAATGATCCGCTAGCCTCGGGGAACAACGGGGCTGGAATAATGACCAACATCGCAGGGGTCAGCGCTGGCGCTTTCACGCCGGAAATCAAAGCTATGGTGCGGCGCGCCTATCTGGAAGCGTGTGACCTCACCGTGGCCACAGGCAGGCGAGCGCATCTCCGCTACAGGTTGGCCAAGCAGATCACGCGTCTCGCGCGAGATGGCGAGACAGACGAAGAGCTCTTGTGCACCGTATCAGTTCTTGTGGTGTTAGGGCGACGTCTCGAACCGCGCTTGAGCAATGCATCTCAGAAAACTTGCAGCTGTTCGACAGGTGCGTACAGCGCCTGGGGAGCTTAGAGTCCGTTTGGAAACGTTTACGGATGAGCGATGCGGCGGAGGAGCAGTCCGCCCATGGCGACGTGGACCATGGCTTCGGAAACATCGAGGCGCGCTTCGTAATCGCGCACAAGGCGACGCCACCGTGTCATCCAGCCGAAGGTGCGCTCGACGATCCAGCGCCGGGGCAAGACCTTGAAGCCGGGCTCGGCCGCGATGCGTCGGACAACCTCGACCACGAAGTCGAGATAGGCGGCCTTGTTCATCAGCTTGCCCCGGTCGTAGGCGCTGTCGGCGAACAGGTGCTTGATCCAGGGCCAGCGCTTGCGGATTGCCCCCAGGATCATCTGGGCTCCTGCACTGTCGGAGATGCCCGCGGGGGTCAGATTGATCATGAGCAGCCGGCCGTCGGTGTCGACCGCGATGTGACGTTTGCGTCCGACGATCTTCTTGGCGCCGTCAAAGCTGCGCTCGGCCCCGGGCGCAGGGGCCTTGACGGTTTGGCTGTCGAGAATGCCTGCCGATGGACTGGCCTCCCGGCCAACGCGCTCGCGATCGATCATCACCGCCAAGCCGTGGATGGTGCTGAACAGGAACAGGCGCACAAAGCGTCGGAACCACCAGTACACCGTCTGCCAGGGAGGGAAGTGAACCGGAAGCATCCGCCAGCCACACCCGGTTCGAGCGAGATAGCGGATGGCATTGAGAACCTCCCGCAGGTCGATGCGCCGTTGCCGCCCCGTTGTTCCCGGCTTGGGCAGAAGCGGCTCGACTTGCGACCACTCTTCATCCGTCAGGTCGGTCGGGTACCGGCGTGTCTTCTTCTCGATCTCGGCCATCCGGCCCCGGCTCGATGCTGTCCACATCAACAGCTTGAATCATGGCAACGCTGAAACCGCCACACGTCTTTCCAAACGGGCTCTTAGAGCCGCTGCCTTTCGAGCAGAGTCGGCCGAGGTAGCGGGCGGACTGCCGC
>NZ_JARPVX010000130.1:0-6888 GCF_033947565.1 Lichenihabitans sp. Uapishka_5 | reverse complement strand
GCCGAGCAGCAGCGCCGTCACCAGGGCGGGCCGGCTCGGGCGCGGCGGGGCCCGCATGGGTCAGCCGGCTCCCGGCGCGGCGTCACGGGCGCCGGCCTCGGCCAGGCTGATCTCCTGGCTGCGGCCGTTGGCGTGCATGAAGGCCGCGATCTCCGGTGCTTCGGCGAGGCGCCGGGCGTAAAGCCGCCCGAGTGCGGCCGTAAAGCGCCCCTGCCGTCCGAGCAACTCGTCCGCGAAGCCGATCATCCGCGAATTGGGCCAGGCCTGCGGCCGCTCGGTTGCGATGCGGGCCAGCACCGCATCTTCGTCGAGCGCCGGCTCGGCCTGGGCCAGCAGCATCGCCATCGCGGCGGTCGAGCGCGAGATGCCCATGTGGCAATGCACCAGCAGGTGCTGGGCGTCGCCTCCGGCCGGCGCCGCGATGTCGCGCCCGAAGGCCAGGATGGCCGCCACATCGTCCCGCGTCGGCAATGTCGTGCCCTCGGCCGGGGTGATGGCGTCATGGAAGCTGAGCGTGACGCGATGGTGCGGCCCATAGGCCGCAAAACCATCCGGCTCGGGCGTGCCGGGATCGAGCAGCGACAAGGCATGGGTCACGGCCCGTCCGCCATGCCCCGCGATCTCGGCCAGGCCGCAGATCGTCAGGGTTGGCGGGGATGGGGCAGACGATTGTTCGACAGGCATGCGGTACTCCGGTGTCGCCTCGGGGTTAGCGCGTCGGCGCCATGACGGGCAAGGGCCGTGGCTGTGCCGGTAACCTTCCCAAGCGTTAATGATCGAAAAGCTGCGCAGCTAACCAAATGGAAGAAGGTCGAAGGCAAACTGCAAGCTCAACCAGTTGCGGATCTTCAGCGTGACTTCGCACCTTCCCTGCCGATTGAGAGACCAGCCGCGCCTTGACCCCCGGGCCGTCGTCCAGGTTTCAGGCCCGCGAGCCACCATGGCGGTGTTCGGCGCCGATCGGTGTGGGGCGGCGGCGGTGGAATTTGCACTCGTCTCCGTTGTGTTCATCCTCACGCTGACCTTCACACTCGGCGTCGCGCTGGTCATCTTCCTGCAACAGCAGCTTGATCATGCGACCGACATGGCGGCGCGCCAAGTCATGAACGGGACCGTGCAGAAGGGCGCCTACTCGGCGGCCGTGTTTCGCCAACAAGTCGTTTGCGTCAATTTGCCAACGATTTTTTCTTGCGGCGACACGATCGTAAATCTTTGGACCGCTACGGAGGCGACCAGCCCCGGCGGCTACTACAGCTTCGTTAAGAGCGGAGCAGCCGGGCTCGTGATCCCCCAGCTCTCCAACAGCGTGGCGCAATATAGTGTCGGCGTGCAAGGATCTTACGAATATCTGCAGGTGATCTATCCGATCACCTTTCTACCGAGCTTCGTCACCAGCCTCTTCAGCAGCCAAACCTACAATGGCGTTGCAGCCTATATGGCGGTCTCCACCGCGGCTTTCCGCAACGAGCAATATTGATGCGCGTCCTACGGCGCAGCCTCGTAGCCTTTGGTGGTGACGAGGACGCTGCTTCTGCCGTCGAGTTCTCGATCGTGCTGCCGATTTTGTTGGTGTTGCTGCTCGGTGGCAGCCAGGTCGTCGTTTATATCAATGCAACTCGCAAGGTGCAGCAGGTCGCCACGTCGGTGAGCGAGATGTTGTCCCAGGCCGCGCCCGCGATCAGCACCAACTCCACGGCGACCATCAATTCGACCGACCTTGAATTTAGTTACGATGCCGCCCTTGTAATTTTTCCATACGTGATGACCGACTCGCAGCGGCAAGGCATCGCCTGGCGCACGGACCTCCTGGTCAGCATGGCCAGCGTGTCCTTCACTCCAAACAACAATATCTGCATCGGGGCCGATCTCAGCGGGTGCTACACGTCCAACGTCGATTGGACCAGCACCGGCACCCCTTCCGGCGCCTATAGGCCTTGTGGCCATTCGCAGAACCCGATCGACAATGGGGCGCCTTACAACCGGACTGGTCTGCCCCGCTCGCTTTACGGGCCGGGAAGCGTCGTCGTTGTCGACGTGAGGTTCACCTTCACGCCGACTTTCGGTGCCGGTTTCGTCGGACCTATCACCATAACCCGCTCGGCATTTGTGCAGCCCCGATACGTCACAACGATCGGCTTCGATGCCACCAATCCCACCGGGATAGCGACCACATGCCCCTCGACGTCCTGAAGCGGTTTGGCCGTGGGCGCGACGCCAACGTCGCAATCCTGTTCGGGTTCTGCCTCGTTCCGCTGATCGGGATGGTCGGGCTCGGCACTGATTACGGCATTGCGCTCAGCGCCAAGTCGAAGCTCGACAACGCCGCAGATGCTGCGGCCCTTGCAGCCGTATCCACAGCCAAAGCCTATGTGGCGCAAAACCCTTCCAGCGCGAACCTCACGGCCCTGGCGATTGCGGCCGGCCTCGACCGGGCCTATCGGGCCTATGCGGTGAATGCCGGCAGCGTGTCGTTCTCGACCGTGCCGACCCCCATTATCACACTGACGCGCAGCAATCAGACCTTCTCGTCGGCCGTCAGCTACCAAACCTCCACCATAGCTCAGTTCGGCCGCATGTTCGGGCGCAGCAGCATCGCGGTTGCAGGTACCTCTGCCGCATCCGCCGACGTGCCTAGCTACATCGATTTCTATCTGATGGTGGATGAATCGGGGTCGATGGGCATTCCCACCTCATCGGCCGATCAGACGACCCTCGCCAACGTCAACGGCAGTTGCCAGTTCGCCTGCCACTTCGCCGACAGCAAGCTCGCCTCCGAGGGAGCGGGCAATTGGGGCTACAACATCGCCACCACCGGATACACCAAGAAGGCCGGCCCGAGCGGAACCTATGTGAACGACAAGCAGGTCCTCTCCACGTCGCTTCTGCTCCGGTCAGGCTCGGTGAATAGTGCGCTCTGCCGACTCCTGGTCCGGGCCGCTTCCCCAACTGTCACAAACCAATATCGGGTCGGCATCTTCCCGTTCGTCACGCAGATCGCTACGCTGGCGGACCTGACGACCAACATCGCATCCCTGCAAACGACGGCCGATTGCTCCTCGAGCCCGCCCCTGAAATTGACGTCGCTCCTGGATACCGGTGTGACCCAGTTCTACACCAATACCGACCCGACCACCGGCACGGGCAGCGGCGGCACACATTTCGAATCCGCGCTGCCTGGTATGCAGGGCCTCGTGAAAGTCTTCGGGGACGGGTCCTCCTCGTCTTATCCGAAGCCGTTTGTGTTCCTGGTCACTGACGGAATGGACAATGGCCAGCATTACGACTCGCAGTCGGGATCGATCTACCGCTACGTCGGCAACCCCAATACGGCCTTCAAGAGCTATGTCGGCAGCGATGGTAAGACGCCGGTCACTGCGGGTTTTGACGGATCAAGCCCGCAACTGTTCAGCCAGACCTATTGCACACAATTGAAGAACGCTGGGGTCACTCTTTCGATCCTCTACATTCCCTACGTGACCCTCACGGTCGGCAGCGCCAACCAGGGCGAGACCACTACGGTCAATAGCCTCGTCCCGCAGGTCTCGGCCAATCTGCAGGCTTGCGCGACGTCGGGCTTCTTCTACACCGCGTCAACCGATGCCGACATTACGGCATCCCTCAATGCCATGTTCAATCAGGCAATTCAGGTCGCCCACCTGAGCAAGTGAGCGACCTGGAGCTAGGCCGAGGCGCCCGCCGTGATGGGGCGCCGGTCAGTTGAGTGTGCGCCGGGCGCCCAGAGCCGCGGTGGACCCGTCTTCCACATCATCCGCCCCCACCAGAAGGCGTTTGATCCCGGCCGTCACCGGCACGGTCTCGCCATCCCGCACCGTACCCGACAGGATGCCCTCGGCGAGCGGGTCCTGTACGGCCTTCTGGATCACCCGCTTCAGCGGGCGCGCCCCATAGGCCGGATCGTAGCCGTGTTCGGCCAGCCATTCGCGGGCCGAGCCGTCGAGGGCGAGCGTGATCTTGCGATCGGCCAGCAGACCGTCGAGCCGGCCGAGCTGGATGTCGACAATGGCGCCCATGTCTTCCCGCCTGAGCCGGTGGAACAGGATGATCTCGTCGATCCGGTTGAGGAACTCCGGCCGGAAGTGGCCGCGCACCACACCCATCACCTCGTCCCGCACGGCTTCCACATCCTCGCCGTCCTTCTGCAGGGCGAGATATTCGGAGCCGAGGTTCGAGGTCATGATGATCAGCACGTTGCGGAAGTCGACCGTGCGGCCCTGGCCATCGGTCAACCGCCCGTCGTCGAGCACCTGCAGCAGGATGTTGAAGACATCCGGATGCGCCTTCTCGACCTCGTCGAACAACACCACCTGATAAGGGCGGCGGCGCACGGCCTCGGTCAGCGCCCCGCCTTCGTCGTAGCCGACGTAGCCGGGCGGCGCCCCGATGAGGCGGGAAACCGAGTGCTTCTCCATATATTCCGACATGTCGATGCGCACCATCGCGCTCTCGTCGTCGAACAGGAAGCTTGCGAGCGCCTTTGTCAGCTCCGTCTTGCCCACACCGGTCGGCCCCAGGAACATAAAGGAGCCGATCGGCCGGTTCGGGTCCTGCAGCCCGGCGCGCGCGCGCCGCACCGCGGTCGAAACCGCGCGCACGGCCTCGGGCTGGCCGACGACGCGGCGGCCGATCGCCTCCTCCATCTTCAGCAGCTTGTCGCGCTCGCCCTGCAGCATCTTGTCGACCGGCACGCCGGTCCAGCGCGACACCACCTGGGCGATGCGGTCGGGCGTCACGGCCTCGTCGACCAGCCGGTCGGACGCCGCGTTCTCGACATCGGCGAGTGTCTTCTCGAGCTCGGGGATGCGGCCATAGGTCAGCTCGCCGGCGCGCTGGTATTCGCCGCGGCGCTGCGCCTGGGCGAGTTCGGTGCGGGCCGCTTCGAGCTGCTCCTTCAGCTTGGTGGCCGAGCCGAGCTTGTCCTTTTCGGTCTTCCAGCGCAGCGTCAGCGCGTCCGAGCGCTCCTGCAGCCCGTCGAGCTCGCCTTCGAGGCGCTGCAAACGGTCGCGCGAGGCCGCGTCGGTTTCCCGCTTCAACGCTTCCTGCTCGATCTTCAGCTGCACGATGCGGCGGTCGAGCTCGTCGAGCTCCTCGGGTTTCGAATCGACCTGCATGCGCAGGCGCGACGCCGCCTCATCGACGAGGTCGATCGCCTTGTCGGGCAGGAAACGGTCGGCGATGTAGCGGTTTGACAGGGTGGCGGCCGCCACGATGGCGGAATCGGCGATCCGCACGCCGTGGTGCAGCTCGTACTTTTCCTTCAGGCCGCGCAGGATCGAGATCGTGTCCTCGACGGTCGGCTCCGACACGAACACGGACTGGAAGCGCCGTGCCAGCGCCGCGTCCTTCTCGACGTGCTTGCGGTATTCCTCGAGCGTCGTGGCGCCGATGCAATGCAGCTCGCCGCGCGCCAGTGCCGGCTTCAAAAGGTTCGAGGCATCCATGGCGCCATCGGCCTTGCCGGCGCCCACCAGCGTGTGCATTTCGTCGATGAACAGGATGATGGCACCTTCCGCGGCCGTCACCTCGCTCAGCACGCTCTTCAACCGCTCCTCGAATTCGCCGCGATATTTGGCGCCCGCGATCAGCGAGCCCATGTCGAGCGCCAGCACCTTCTTGTCGTGCAGGCTTTCAGGCACGTCGCCATTGACGATCCGCAGCGCCAGCCCTTCGACGATGGCGGTCTTGCCGACGCCCGGCTCGCCGATCAGCACGGGGTTGTTCTTGGTGCGGCGGCTGAGAACCTGGATCGAGCGGCGGATCTCCTCGTCGCGGCCGATCACGGGGTCGAGCTTGCCGGCCCGGGCGGCCTCGGTGAGGTCGCGGGCGTATTTCTTCAGCGCGTCGTAGCTGTTTTCGGCCGAGGCATTGTCGGCCGTGCGGCCCTTGCGCAGGTCCGCGATGGCGCCGTTCAGCGCCTGCGGGGTAACGCCGGCCTGGGCGAGGATGCGGCCGGCCTCGGCCGCCTTGTCCATTGCGAGCGCCAGCAACAGCCGCTCGACGGTAACGAAGGAATCGCCCGCCTTCTCGGCAATCTGTTCCGCCTGATCGAGGAGCCGCGCGGTCGCGGGCGCAAGGTACACCTGCCCCGCCCCGGAGCCGCCGACCTTCGGCAGCTTCGACAGCGCCAGCTCGGTGGCCGCGAGCGCCTCGCCGGCGCGGCCGCCGGCCCGCTCAATCAGGCCCGAGGCCAAGCCTTCCTTGTCGTCGAGCAGCGCCTTGAGGAGATGCTCGGGGGTGAACTGCTGGTGGTTGTCCCGCAGGGCGATGGTTTGCGCCGCCTGCAGGAAGCCCCGGGCCCGCTCGGTGAATTTTTCTGGGTTCATGTGTCTGCCTCCATGAGCCGCCTGCCTCCCGAAGCGAGGCGGCGGCCAGTCTGGTCCGACGCCCGAAGGCCGTCGTCCTTCTCTAGATGGGAGCAGACCGGCCCGGCCGGAAGAGGTCTCTGGCGGCGCGTGCGACTTTTTTGTCACAGAAAGGGCCACGAGGCCGCGGCTTGGCGGAACCGAAGCCGCTGCCGCCGATTGGCTCCCGTGTCACAAGCAGGAGATCGAGACGTGTCGCTTTTGCAGAAAACCGCCTTGGCCGGCGCCCTGGCGCTGACGCTCCTCGGCGTCGGGGTGGGCGGTGCCGCCGCGCAGCCGTTCGGTGACGACGGCCCGGGTCCGGGGTTCCGCCATCATGGCTTCGACCGGGGGCCGGGCGGCTGGCACCACGGCCCGCGAGGCCCCTGGGGATGGCACCGTCGTCCGCATGGACCCTGGGGCTGGCACCACCACCGCCACTGGCACGGTTACTGAAACAAAGGCCCGGTCGCGTCAGCGACCGGGCCTTTCCCTGTCTCTTATACACATCTGACGCTGCCGACGACGG
>NZ_JARPVX010000012.1:0-90815 GCF_033947565.1 Lichenihabitans sp. Uapishka_5 | reverse complement strand
CGCCGCCCGCTACATGCCGTAGGGGAACCCATGCCGCTGCGGCAGGGGCAGCGACAGGCCACCATGCTGAAGGTCCTCAATTGCGTCGCGCAGGAGCATGACCTCCGCCTCGTCGCCCTGTCGGCGGTGATCTGCGTCCTCGGCTGCTTCACCACCGTGACGCTGCTCGGTCGGGCGCAGGTCGACAGCCGGCGGTTCGTGCCGTGGACCTTTGCGGCCGCGACCTTGTTTGGCTGCTCGATCTGGTCGCTGCACTTCGTGTCCATGCTGGCCTTCATGCCGGGCCTGCCGATCGTTTACGAGATCGGCCTCACGGCGGCGTCGATCGCGGTTCCCGTCGGCGGCGCCTGGGCGGCATTTCAGCTGCTTCGGCTGCGGGCTCCGCGGCCGGTCGTGGTGGCACTCTGCGGCTCGGTGCTGGGCCTCGCCATCGCGGGCATGCATTATTGCGGCGTTGCGGCCATGCGGGTGCCGGGCCTGCTTCTGTTCGACCGCGCCGCGGTCGCGGCCTCATGCGCGTGGTCGCTGGCTTTCGCGATCCTGGCATTGGCCCGGAGCCGGGATCTGGCGCGGCTCGGATGCCGGCTCGAGGTCGCGGCCTGGCTGACGATCGGCATCTGCGGCCTGCATTTCACCGGTATGTCGGCCGTCACGATCGTGCCGGGGCCGATCGGTGACGTGCCGGCAACGGTGCTGGGCGGCGCCGCGCTGGCGCTGGCGGTCGGCGGCGTCAGCCTGGTGATCCTGCTGGCGAGCTTGATCGCGGTGATGCTCGAGCAGCATCTGGCCCAGCGGGCCATGCAGGAGCTCGACCGCATGCGGCTGCTCGCCAATCTGTCGCACGAGGTGCTGATCCTGCAGCGCGACGGCGTCGTGCTTGAGGTGAACAGCGCCGGCGAACGCTTGTTCAGGCAGGACGCATCCGATTTGATCGGCCGAAGCGTGATGAGCCTTTTTGCGACCGGCAGCGTGCCGGCCCTGTGCCGCCGCATGACCCTTCCGGCGCTCGAGCGAAAGCCCGAAGAAGTCGAGGTGCAGACACTGGCCGGCACCAACGTCACGGTGGAACTGTCCTGCGAACCCCTGATGTACCGGGGCCAGCCCGCGACCGCGATGGCGCTGCGGGACTTGACGGACCGCAAGCGGGACGAAGCGCGCATCCGGCACCTGGCCCGACACGATGCGCTGACCGGGCTGCCGAACCGCTACACGCTGCAGGAGCGGCTCGAGATCGCGCTCGAAACGGCGGACCGCGATCGATCGGGCGTTGCGGTGGTCTACCTCGACTTCGACCGCTTCAAGCCCGTCAACGACCTGTTCGGCCACGCGGTCGGCGACGCGCTGCTGGTGCGGGCGACACGGCGGATCCAGGCCGAACTCGGCGCCACCGACATGCTGGCCCGCATCGGCGGTGACGAATTCGTGATCGTCTTGGCGGGCGTCGCCCATCCCGAGAAGGCGGGCGATACGGCCCAGCGCGTCATCGAAGCCCTGAGCAAGCCGTTCCTGATCGAAGGTCACCATATCGAGATCGGTGTTTCGGCCGGGATCGCGCTGCACCCCGTCGATGGCGACACGCCCGATACGCTGTTGCGGGCGGCAGATACCGCCATGTACCGCGTCAAGGACGAGGGCCGTGGCGCACTGCGGTTCTTCGAGCCCGCCATGGATGCCCAGCTGCAGGCCCGGCGCCAGCTCGAGCAGGAGCTCGGAGGCGCCATCGCGGCGGGCGAGCTGATGCTGCACTACCAGCCCATCGTCAACGGCGCGAGCGGCGACGTCGAAACCCTGGAGGCGCTGATCCGCTGGAACCATCCGGTCCGCGGCCTGGTGCCGCCGAACGACTTCATTCCCTTCTCGGAGGAGACCGGTCTGATCGGCCGCATCGGCGCCTGGGTGATCGACACGGCTTGCGCGGCCGCAGTCCGCTGGCCGCAGCCCTGGCGCGTGTCGGTCAACGTGTCGCCGATGCAGTTCCGGCTCGACGACGTGTGCGCCACCGTGGCGTCGGCGCTGGAGCGGCACGGGCTGGCGCCGGGGCGCCTGGTGATCGAGATCACCGAAGGGGTGCTGATGGCCGACGCCGTCAAGGCCGTGGCGGTGCTGAACCGGCTGCGCGACCTCGGTGTCCGCATCGCGCTCGACGATTTCGGCACTGGCTTCTCGAGCCTCAGCTACCTGCAGCTGTTCCGCTTCGACAAGTTCAAGATCGACAAGTCCTTTATCCGGAAGCTCGGCCAGAGCGACGAGGCCCTGACCCTGACCCGGACCATCGTCAACCTCGGCCACAACCTCGGCCTGCAGGTGACGGCCGAGGGCGTCGAAACCGCGGAACAGCTCGCGATCCTGCAGGCGCTCGGTTGCGACCAGATTCAAGGCTTCCTGGTGGCCCGCCCGGCTCCGGTCAGCAGTTTCGGCGAAACCGACCGCATCCGAGCGCGGGCCCTCTTCCAGGGGCCTCCCGCACTGCTGTCGGCTTGAGCCGACGGCCCCTGCAGGCGCGCTGCCTCAATGCATCTTGTTGCGGCCCAGCAGGGTGAACCAGCCGACGCCGATGAGGCAGAGCAGGATCGTCACCCCGATCACCACCGAATTGCCGAGGGCGAAGAGTTTCGGCGCCAGCGTCACGGTAAAGGCCGCCACCACGAGCCCGATGGCGAGGCGCGCCGCGGCGCGCTCGAGCGTCCGGGTCAGGCGGTCGAGGCCCTTCACCTCGATCTCCACCGTCACCTTGCCCTGCTTCAAGCGCACCAGCAGCAGGTGGATCAGCGTCGGCAGTTCCGAAGCGGCGCCGAACAGCCCGGCCCCGATGGCCTCGATCTTCGAGCGGATGCCCTTGACCGAGAATTGCGACTGCAGGGTCGACTGCACGGTCGGGCCCGCGGCCCTGAACAGGTCGAAGTTCGGGTCGAGCTGGCGCATCACGCCATCGGCCAGCACCAGGCTCTTGAACAGGATGGCAAGGTCGGTCGGCATGGCGAGGTCGTTCTCGCGCGCCATGGACATGAAGTCGGTCAGCACGAGGCCGAGGTTGAGCGACTTGCCCGAATGCTGGTGCACGAAGGCCTGGGCTGAGGCTTCGAGCCGGGTCAGATCGGGCGACGAGGTGCCGCTCCAATCGAGCAGCACCGCCATCAGCCCATCGGAATCCTGGTTCAGCATCGAGCCGATTAACATCAGCAGCTGGTTGCGCCGCTTCTGGGTCAATCGGCCGATGGCGCCGAAGTCGATCATCGCGATGCGGTTGCCCGGCAGCGCCAGGATGTTGCCCGGATGCGGGTCGGCGTGGAAGGTGCCCTCGACGAGTGCCATCTGGAGGAACACGTCGGTGCCGCGCTGGGCCAGCACCACACGGTCGAGCCCGGCCGCCTCGAGCTTATCCTGGTCGGTCAGGAAGATGCCGTGGATGAACTCCTGCACCATCACCTTCTCGGTGGTGTATTCCCAGTGGATCTTGGGGAACACCACGTCGTCGCGACCCTCGAACAGCGAGGCCAGCAGCTCACAGTTGCGGCCCTCGTTGGCGAGATCGAGTTCGCCCGCCAGCGCCTGGGCAAGGTGGCGCATCTGTTCCTGCGGCCGATAGCGGGCGAGTTCCTTCCATTCCTTCTCGACGATGCGGGAGCCATGGCCCATCAGGCGGAGGTCGGCCTCGATCACCTTCTGCAGCCCCGGGCGCAGCACCTTGACCACCACGTCCTCGCCGGTTTCCAGCCGGGCCTTGTAGACCTGCGCCATGGAGGCGGAGGCGATCGGCGTCGTGTCGAATTCGGCGAAGATGTCGGCCGGTGCGCCGCCGAGCTCCGCCTCGATGAGCGGCCGCATGGTTTCCCACGGCAGCGGCTTGACGCCGGAATGCAGCTTCGACAGCTCCTCGGTCCATTGCGGGCTGAGGAGGTCGGGGCGCGCCGCGAGGATCTGGCCAAGCTTGACGAAGGTGGGGCCGAGCGCCTCGATGGCCTTGCGGACGCGCTGCGGCCGTGTCAGCCGGGTGACGTCGACCTGGCGGGTGCGCCACGCCACCACCCGTGCGATCGCCCGCAAGCCCAGCCGGTCGATGATCTTGTCGAACCCGTAGGTGATCAGCACCGCCACGATGGTGGCGAGGCGCCGCCGGTCCCGGGCCGCGACGAAGGCGGTTTTGACTAGCAAGGGCTTACACTCGCATGGGTGGATCGGCCGGGACAGGCCTGCCGATCAGGGATTGAAGATCAAGGTGAGATAGACCGCGAAGACCATCAGGTGCATGGCGCCGTGCAGCACGGTGGTGCGGCGCGACGTGAAGGTCAGCAGGTTGAGGACAAGGGTCAGCACCAGCAATACCATTTCGGCCGGATCAAGGCCGAGCACGATGTTCTGGCTGGTGGCGGCCGCGAGCGCCAGCACCACCGGCACCGTCAGCCCGATCGTCGAGGCGGCGGCGCCGAGGCACAGGTTGACGGTGCGCTGCAGCTTGTTGAGGTTGACGGCCCGGAGCGCCGCGATGGCCTCGGGCGTGAAGACGATCACCGCGATGGTGACGCCGCCGAGCGCCGGCGGCGCCCCGAGCGCGTGAATGCCCTTGTCCAGCACCTTGGCGAGCTGCTTGGCGAGCAACACCACCGGCAGCACGGAGGCGAGCAGCAGCCCCGTCCGGGTCGCGATGGCGCGCCGCGTCACCGGGGTGTCGTGGTGGGCCGCGGCGCCATCCTCCGGCCCGATAAAGAAGTCGCGGTGCCGCCCTGTCTGCAGCGCCAGAAAGGTGCCGTAAAGCGCCAGCGTGAAGATCGTGAAGGCGATCTCCTGGCCGAGGCTGAGCGTGCCGCCCGGCGTCGAGCGGGTGAAGTTCGGCAGGATCAGGGTCACCACCGTGAGCGGCAGGATCACGGCCAGGAACGAGGTGGCGCCCTGGAAATTGTAGCTCTGCACATGGTAGCGCCAGCCGCCAAGCAGCAGCGCCAGTCCCACGACGCCGTTCAGCACGATCATCAGCACCGCGAACATGGTGTCGCGGCCGAGCGTCGGTTCGGCGCCGCTGAGCATCACGGCGCCGATCAGCGCCACCTCGATCAGCACGATCGACAGCGTCAGCACCAGGGTGCCGAGCGGTTCGCCCAGCATTTCGGCCAGATGATCGGCCTCGCCCACCACACCGAAGGCCGACCACATGATGACGCCAAGCAGGCCGAGAAACACCGGAAGGTTGCCCCAGCCATCCCCGGCGGCGGCGAAAAGGGTCGGGCCCGCCAGGGCGAACAGCAGCACCGCTCCCCACCCGACCGCCAGCCGTATCGCCGTTGACGCCATAAACGAATCGCCTCCCTGTGCGGCCTACCATGACTGGCGGCGACGCGACCGCAAGGTCGGGCCGAGGCCAGAAGCCATCGGGTAAGAAGCAGCGCGCCGGGGAAGTTCCCGCGAGCCTGGGCGCCTACCCCCACGAGGACGCGCGCGTGCCGGCCCAGACCCCGAACATCCTGATCGTCATGGTGGACCAGCTCAACCCGGCCTTCCTGCCGATCCATGGCCATCCGCTCGTCAAGGCGCCGAACCTCGCCCGTCTGGCCGCGCGCGGCACGGTGTTCGACAACGCGTATTGCGCGTCGCCGTTGTGCGCGCCGTCGCGGGCCGCCCTGATGACGGGCGCGCTGCCGTCACGCACCGGCGCCTACGACAATGCGGCCGAGTTCCGGGCCGACCTGCCGACGGTGGCGCATTACCTTCGCCATCGCGGCTACCGGACGATGTTGTCGGGCAAGATGCATTTCTGCGGCCCCGACCAGCAGCACGGCTTCGAGGAGCGGCTGACCACCGACATCTACCCGGCCGACTACGGTTGGACGCCCGACTGGGCCGAGCCCGAAGTCCGGCCGTCCTGGTACCACAACATGAGTTCGGTCCAGGACGCCGGCACCTGCGTGCGCACCAACCAGATCGACTTCGATGAGGAGGTGGTGTTCGCGGCCGAGCGGGCGCTCTACGACCATGTGCGGGGCCCGATGGACCGGCCCTTTTTCCTGGTGGCGTCGCTGACCCACCCGCACGACCCCTTCGCGGTGCCGCAGCTTTATTGGGACCGCTACGATCACAACAGCATCGACATGCCGGCGCTCGACCGGGACGACGTGCCGCTCGACCCGCATACGGCGCGGCTGCGCCACGTCAGCGCCATGGACGGGGAGCCGGTGACGGAGGCCCAGGTGCGCAACGCCCGCCACGCTTATTACGGCGCCATCGCGTTCTGCGACGACCAGCTCGGCCGCCTGCTGTCGGCGCTGGATGCCACCGGCCTCGCCGACAACACCGTCGTGGTGTTCCTGAGCGACCATGGCGAGATGCTGGGCGAGCGCGGCCTGTGGTATAAGATGACGTTCCTCGAGGGTGGCGCCCGGGTGCCGCTGGTGGTGGCCGGGCCCGGCATCGCGGCCGGGCGGCGCCACGAGGCCGTGTCGCTGCTCGACGTGCTGCCCACCCTGGTCGCCATCGCGGGCGGCGACCCCGAGCGCGACCTCGCGAGCCCCATCGACGGCCGTTCGCTCGTGCCGCACCTGACGGGCCGCGACGGGCATGACGAGGCGATCGGCGAATATCTGGCCGAGGGCGCGGTGGCGCCGATGCTGATGCTGCGACGCGGCGCCTACAAATTCATCCATGCGCCCGGCGACCCGGACCAGCTTTACGACCTCGCGGCCGACCCGACGGAAACCCGCAACCGGGCCGACGACCCGGCGCTCGGCGCCGTCATGGCGGATTTCCGCGCCGCCGTGGCGGCCCGCTGGGACCTGCCGGCGCTCGATGCGGCCGTGCGAGCCTCGCAGCGCCGGCGCCGCCTCGTCGATGCCGCCCTGATGACCGGCCGCATTAGCCCATGGGACTTCCAGCCCTTCACGGACGCGACCCGGCAATACATGCGCAACACGATCGACCTCGACGACCTCGAGGCGCGGGCGCGCTTTCCCCGGGTACGGCCCTAACCGCGCTTCGCGGCCTCGGCCAGGGCCACCGCGGCGGCTGGGTTCATGCTGTCCACCATGCTGGTCGGCATCAGGATGGTGGCACCGCGTTCCTTGGTGGTTTCGTAGATGATGTTCATGGCCCTGAGCTGCAGCGCCGTCGGGGAGCGGCCGTAGATCTCGGCCGCCTCGACGAACTTGCCCGCGATCTCGAGTTCGGCGGCGCCGAGGATCACCCGGGCCTGCCGCTCGCGCTCGGCCTGGGCCTGGCGCGACATGGCGTCCTGCAACGCCACCGGGATCGCCACGTCGCGGATCTCCACCGACATCACCGTGATGCCCCAGGCGGCCGTCTTGCCGCCGATCACATCGCCGAGGCGCTCGTCGGCGGCCTTGCGGTCGGACAACAGCGCCGACAACATCGACGAGCCGATCATCTCGCGCAGCGAGGTCTGGGCCACCCGGTCGATGGCCTGCCGGTAGTCCTGGATGTCGATCGCGGCCTTGCGGGCGTCCGCCACCTGCCAGAAGATGATGGCGTCGACGTTCACCGGCACGGTGTCGCGCGTCAGGGCCTGTTCGGCGTTGAAGGCGGTGGTCTGGATGCGGCCATCCACCACGGCCGCCACCCGGTCGATCACCGGCACCATCCAGTAGAGCCCCGGGCCCTTCACCCCGGCGAAGCGCCCGGCCCGCAGCACCACGGCCCGCTCCCAGGCATTGGCGATGCGCAGCGACAAGAACACCAGCACGCCGAGCCCGATCAGGATCGCCGCCACGATGGGACTGAAGGGCGCCAGCCCGGCACCGGCCGCGACCAGGAGGACCGTGAGCGTCAGGGTGATCGGGTTCATGGCGGGGCTCGGTTCGGGTGACGGTCTCAACAATGGGGACGAACCCGCGGGGCGTGGATGCGACGCAGGGTCCGTGTCGCTGCACCGTGAAAGGCCTGACCGGCACTGACCTAGGGTTATGGCCGTGATGACCTTGGTTGGGGCAAGGGACGTCGCCGCCAGGAGGCCTTGCTGTCGATCAAAGGCTGCAACGCGAACCGGCTGGGTCGTCGCAAAGCCTCCGATCCTTCACCTATGTTTTTAATAACTTAGCTGTAGCCTTTGAAGGCCCCTCGAACTCAGCGGCAGCATGCTTCTTCAAAGCGTAAGATCGATAAGCCTGTTCACGCGTCATCGGGGCGCCACTGCGGCTGTGGAATTCGGCCTGATCAGCCTGCCGTTCTTCGCGCTTCTCGGCGGCATCATCCAGATCGCCTTCGTGATCTGGGCGGCCCAGAACCTCGATTTCATGCTGCAGAAGACCGCCCGCGAAATCTTCACCGGCACATTCCAGACGCAGAACGCCGGCGTGACCGACTCCAGCACCCTGTTGACCAAGCTGAAGGCCATCATGTGCCAGTCGGGACGCGCCACCGTGTTCGATTGTTCATCGGTCAAGCTCGATGTGGTGCTCGGATCGTCGTTAGGAACAAGCGTCGCCACGAGCCCGCTGGATCCGATCACGAAGGACTGGAGCTCAGGGTTCGGCAGCAATTATTCCTGCGCGGCCCCCGGCAAGATCGTGGTGATCCGCGCTGCCGTGAAATTCCCCGTCTTCTTCACTCTCATGGCGTCCGGCCTGCAGAATTTTGCCGACGGGTCCAAGCTGCTGCAATCGACGCTGGTGTTCCGGACGGAGCCTTATACGACGACGAGCACCTGCTAGATGCCGGTGCCACGCCTTCCCTCGGTACGGAACGGACGGGTCCGCCGCTTCCTCGGGCATCGCAGGGGTGTGTCGGCCGTCGAGTTCGCCCTGATCCTGCCGCTCGCCCTGACGATCTTTGCGGGCATGTCGGAGATGGCCCATGCGATCGACAACTGGCGCAAGGTGACCTTGACGGCGCGGACCATCGCGGACCTGACGTCGCAGGGCGACACCGTCAATCCCATGTCGTCCGCCACCGCGAGCGACATCCTGGCCTCGGCCTCGTTGGTGCTCCAACCGTTTCCGAGCTCCCAGGTCGCCATCGTGATGAGCGCGCTGGCGGTCGACCTCAGCGCATCCGCTACCAATCCCCGCGTGTGCTCCAGCGTGGCGAACAGCAACGGCACGGCTCGCGCCACGGGACTGGCAACCGACCTGAAGATCCCGGCGAGCTTCCTGCAGGACGGCAACCGATACGTGCTGGCGGAGATCCAGATGCCCTACAGCCCGATGGTCGGCTCGACGCTGGTGAACCTGATCGGCGGCGTCAACGGCAGCATCCTGCTGCGGTCGAGCTTTCCTTGGCCGACCCGGGGCGGGACGACCTACAACGGCAGCACAACCGAGATCATCATGCCGGGTGGATCGAAGTGCCCCTGATGACCGCCTCATGGAAGGCCGGCCTGCGATGAGGGCGTGGCCTGGACTGACCCGACGCTTCTTCGGCGGACGGGGCGGCAATGTCGCCGTCATCTTTGCGATCGCGATGATGCCCCTGATGGCCTTCACCGGGGTGGCGATCGACTACGGCCTGATCACCCGCTTGCAGGTGAAGCTGCAGGCCGCCACCGACGCAACGGCCCTGGCGCTGTGCAAGACCGACCTCGGAACCAGCACGGCCACGCTTCAGGCCAAGGCCGTGCTGATGATGGCGGAATACATGGCGGGCGACAAGCGCGTGGCGGCCCAACCTTTGACGGTCACGGCAGGGCCGCCCCGGAAGATTTCCCTCACCACCCAGGCCGGGGTGGATGCGTTGTTCTCGAGCTTCGTGGGCAAGCCCCAACTCGACACCGTCGCGACAGCGCAATGCGGGACGCCGGCCCCCAAGACCTTCGAGATTGCGCTGGTGCTCGACACCACCGGTTCCATGAAGAATTCCGGGGGCGGCACCACCAAGATCGCGGCCCTGCAGGCCGCAGCCTCGAACTTCGTCGACTATATCAAGTCCAGCAAGGCTTTTGCGAGCAACAGCCGGATCTCGGTGACGCCCTTCGCGGTCACGGTGAAGCTCGATCCGACCGCTTATGCGGCGATGCCGTGGGTCGATAGCAACGGGCTGTCACCCTCCCATTGGACCAACGTCGACAAGCAGCAGGCCGCCGCAGCCGGGTTCACCAGTCGCTTCTCCATCTTCTCGGCCTTGCAGAAGGCCAAGAGCACCTGGGGATGGGGAGGCTGCTTCGAGTCCCTCGCCTATCCGCTCGACACACAGGACGGCGCGCCGACCAGCAACAGTACGCTCTACGTGCCGATGTTCTCGCCCGACGAGCCGGGCGGAGTCGGCTCTGGCTCGTTCCAGCAGGGTAGCACCAGCTATGATGTCAACAACAGCTACCTGGCGGACAGCAACGGCGCCTCAGGCTGTGATGCGCCAACGGATTTCATGGCAGCCGAAAAACAGGCCTGCAAATACGTTGCCCCCAAAGTGACCAGCTCGACTAGCATCGGCCCTAACAAGCAATGCATTACCCAGCCGCTGCAGCGCCTCACCGGCGACAGCACCACGCTGAAAACCCTGATCAACAGTCTGCAGGCGAGTGGCAACACCAACATTCACGAGGGGCTGATCTGGGGATGGCGCACGCTGTCGCCCATCAGCGTCTTTGCCGACGGCGCTCCTTACGCTTCGACCACGACGTCCAAGATCCTGATCCTGATGACGGACGGCACCAATGCCTGGGATCTGCTGAACTCCCCCAATAAAAGCAATTATTTTCCGGGCGGCTACCTGACCAATGCTGACGGCAGCAGCGCCCTGGCGGGGTTCCCGTCGAGCTATGCATCCTCGACCAGCACCACGCAGCTGCGGAACGCGATCGACCAGATCACCGCGGAAACCTGCACGAACATTAAGGCGAGCGGGATCTCTGTCTACACCATCGGGTTCAGCGTGTCCTCGGACCCGATCGACAAGCAGGGGATCAGCCTGCTGCAGTCCTGCGCCACCACGTCCAGCCAGGCCTATATCGCCAACAACTCGACCGACCTCATGTCGGCCTTCGATCAGATCGCGAAGAGCATCGGCTCGCTGCGCCTGACGCAATGAGCCACGGCGGCCGGTTCAGGAGGTCCGGCCCCGGTCAGCCGACGTTCCCGAGGTTGCGCGCGAATTCTGCCGCCGTCGCGTAGGCTCGCTGGGTGCCGCGCCGGGTGATCGAATCGGCGGCGTAGCGGGCGGCCTTGGCGAGGGCGGGCTTGAGGGCGTCGCCGCCCACATGGTAGCGCGCGAAGCTGCCGATAAAGGCGTCGCCGGCGCCCGTGGTGTCGACGGGCGTCACCGCCACGGGAGCGATCGGGGTCACGCTCGTGGCCGTCACCAGCAGGGCGCCGCGCGACCCCATAGTGACCACCACGGTGCCGATGCCCTTGGCGATCAGCGCCCGGGCCGCGGCGGCGATCTCCTCGACGGTTTCCACCGGCAGTCCGGTCAGGATGGCGAGCTCGGTCTCGTTCGGCACCAGGAAGGTGGCATCCTTGATGCGCTCGGGGTCGAGATCCGGCAGGGCGGGCGCGGGGTTCAACAGCGTCGGCACGCCATGGCGCTTGCCGAACGCGATGGCCGCGTAGACGGTCTCGATCGGGATCTCGAGTTGTAGCAGGATCAGATCGCAGCGCTTCAGGTCGTCGGCCGCCGCCTCGATGTCGGCCGGCAGCAGCGCATCATTGGCGCCCTTGACGATGAGGATCGAATTCTCGCCCGCCGGGTCCACCATGATGGGGGCCACGCCCGAGGAGCGGCCCGGCACGCGGCCGACGTGGCGGGTGTCCACCCCGCAGGCTTTCAGGTTGGCCAGGGTCGTATCCGCAAAATTGTCGTCGCCCACTTTGGTCAGCATCAGCACCTCGGCCCCGAGCTTCGCGGCCGCGACCGCCTGGTTGGCGCCCTTGCCGCCGTGGCCCATGACGAAATCCTGCGCCGCGAGCGTCTCGCCCGGCGCCGGCATGCGGGTCACATAGGTGACCAGGTCCATCATATTGCTGCCGATGACGGCGATGCGCCCTGTCATGACTCGTTCCCCGAAATGCGTTGCGCGAGCGTCGCGGCGCCGGCCTGGTCCGCATAGCCGAGTTCGGTCGCGAACACGACCCTGGCACCGCCGGCGAGCTCCCGCAGATGGCCCTTGCGGCGCTCGGCCGTATAGCCTTCCGGCTCGCAGGTGCCCGGCATCGCGAAGGCGGCGGTGCGCTGGTCGCTGTTGTTCAGCACCCAGCGGATGGTGTGCGGCAGGGCAATCGGATCGTAGGCGACCGTGAAGCCGTCGCCCTCCGGCCGGCGCAGCAGGACATGGACGCGTCCGTCGGAGCCGGGCGTCAGGCCCTTGATGTAGCACACCTGCTCGGGGTCATAGCGCTCCGGCGCGTCGAGGCGTTCCATGCGGCCCGGATCGACCGCGAGCTCATCGAGCAGGGCGCGGTAATCTGCCGTCGGCCGCACGTGGCTCGGAATGGCGGTGCGGATCACCACATGGGCCGAATCGAACGGCACCGGCTGCACGATGCGGCCGCCCGGCACGAAGGCAAAATTGGCGTGGCAGATGTACATAAGGTCCATCGGCGCCGCCGACCGGTTCTCGGCCTCCATCACCATCGTGAAACAGGTGGCGCCTTCGCGCAGCACGACGCGCGGGGTGGCGCGATAATGCGCCCCGAACTCCATGGCGTAGTCGCGCATCCCGGTGACGGCCAGCCAGGCGCCGCCTTCGTCCTGGCCGCATTCGAGGCCCGCCGAGTCCATCGGCAGGCAGGGGAACTCGCCATGCAGCGGGTGCGTGTCTCCTTCGCCCGGCACGCCGTTGCGCAACAGGCCGGCGTGGTAGGCGAGGCAGCCGTAGGTTTCCAGGATGGTGGTGGCCGGGCGCGGCCGATCGAACATGCTGTCCATGGCGAGCTCGACCCCGTCGAAGCTGGCCCGCCACACCATCTGGCCCATGAAGGGCAGCACCGTGACGCTGCCGCGCCCATTGGCGATGCGGATCGCCTCGACGCCGGTGTCGTAGCGGAACAGCGTGGCCGACAGCGCGCCATGGCGCAGCAGGAGGCGCTCCTGCGGCGCGAAGGCGGTCCGGTCGAGCGCGATGGTGGTGATCATGGCCGATCCTTAGCCGCGGCCGCGGGCACGGGCCACGTTCAGCGCGATGACGCCCAGCAGAAAGGCGCCCCAGATGAAATCGATGAGGAAGTTCGAGAAGCGCAGGATCTGAAACCCGGCCGACAGCAACGACAAGGCCACCACGGCGATCGACACCCCCAGCACGGAGCCGCGCCCGCCGGCCGGGTTGGTGCCGCCCAGCACCGCCACCAGCACGGCCTCGAGAAGGTAGGACACGCCATAGTCGGATTTCGCCGCATTGGTGCGGCCCGACAGGATCAGCCCGGCGACGCTGGCCAGCAACCCGGTCAGCAGGTAGGACTGGAAGACGATCCGTTCCGTGTTCAACCCTGCGAAGACGGCCGCCTTGGCGTTGGTGCCGATCAACATCAGCCGAGTGCCGAAGGGCGTGCGCGACAACAGGAAGCCGATCGCCGAAGCCAGCACCAGGAACAGCAGGAACGGGAACGCCACCCCGAACAGCTTGCCGTTGCCGAGGAACGTCCAGTCGCGCGGGAACCCCACGATGGCCGGACCGCCGGTGAGCACCAGCGCAAGGCCGGTGAAGAGCTGGCTGGTGCCGAGCGTGGCGAGGATCGGCGTGATCCGCACCCGGGCGATCAGAAACCCGTTCAGCGCCCCGGCCGCGAGCCCCACCCCGAGCGCCACGACGACGCCGAGCGCCACCGCGGCGGGGCCGAGCGCCGCCGTTTGGCCGCTCGCGGCCATGTGGTGGAACAAGGTGCCGGCCAGCACGGCCGCCAGATTGGCGATACCGATGATCGACAGGTCGATGCCGCCCGTCAGCATGGCGATCATGATGGCGATCGACAGGAGCGCCAGCTCCGGCACCGTGAAGGTGATCGACTCGAAGGTGTAATAGCGCAGGAATTTCGACGGGCTGAGCCAGCCCATCACGGCGATGACAAGGATCGTCACCCCCAGGAGCTGGAGGATCGTCTCGTTGTCGCGCAGGAAACGGCGCGCGGCGGACGCGGGTTTCGTCGTGGCGGTCTGGGCGGTCATGGCTGGGTCTCGCCCGTGTTGTGGCCCGCTTCCCCGTCATTGCGAGGCGCGGAGCGACGAAGCAAACCAGGGGGGCGCCGCGGCCCTGGGTTGCTTCGCTGGCGCTCGCAATGACGGAGCTCAGGTCTGCGACTTCCGGATCCTGACATCAGGCCAGCCGCTTGCGGTCGCGCAGCGCGGTCAGCGTCGTCGACCCCACGATGACGAGGCCGACCACGACCTGCTGCCAGGTGGTATCGACGTGCATCAGGATCAGGCTGTTCTTGATCATCACCAGCAGAAACACGCCCAGCACCGTGCCGATTACGCTGCCGCGCCCGCCGAAAATGCTGGCACCGCCCAGCACCACGGCCGCGATGACGTCGAGCTCGAGGCCGACGAAATCGCGCGGATTGGCGAGCCAAATCATCGAGGCATGCAGCAGCCCCGCGAAGCCCGCCAGCGCCCCGGCGCCGCAATAAGCCAGCGCCAGGATCTTTCGGGTATCGAAACCCACCCGCGAGGCCGCCTCGGGCGAGCCCCCATAGGCATAAAGGCCGCGACCGATCACGGTGTGGCGCAGCAGCAGATGCACCCCGAGCGCCAGCCCGGCATAGATCAGGATCATCGCCGTGAGGCCGAAGCGGGTGCCGTCCGGGTTGGTGATGGAGACGATGTCGTGCCGGCCGAAGTCGATCAGGGCCGGGGGCATGCGGTTAATGTTGATGACGCTGGTGCCGACGAGGCCGAGCAGCAGCCCGCGCACGACGCTGGCGGTGCCGAGCGTGACGATCAGCGGGATCATCCGAAAAGAGCGGATGAACAAGGCATTGCAGGCCCCGAGCGCGAGACCGATCCCGGTTGCGGCCGCAAAGGCCAGCACGAGGTTGATCGAGCCGGTATCGGCCATCCAGCCGACCACGAGATACATGGCCGCTACCGCAAAGGCCGGGAACGACACGTCGATGCCGCCGGTGATCATCACCATCAGGACGCCGAGCGCCATGATGCCGGTGATGATGTTGGAGCGCAGCAGGCCGAACAGGTTGTCGAGGCTCCAGAAGGCCGGATTGACGAGGCCGATCCCGATCATGGCGGCGACCAGAACCGCCGCGATCACGGCTTCGGGGTGGCGCAGCAGGGCACGCAGGGCCGTCATCGCAGTCGCCTCAAAGCATCGCTCACATCGTCCTCGCCCGCGGTTTTGGGGTCGAACCGCTCGACCAGCCGGCCGCGGTGCATCAGCGCCACGGCGTTGCAGTTCCCCAACAATTCCGGGACGTCGTCGGAGATCATCAGCACGGCGAGGCCTTGAGTCCGCGCGAGGTCGCGGATGACACGGTGGATCTCGGCCTTCGAGCCCACATCGACGCCGACCGTCGGGCCGTTGAGGATCAGGATGCGGGCTTTGGTCAGCAGCCAGCGGGCGATCACCACCCGCTGCTGGTTGCCGCCCGACAGGTTGCCGACCGGCGTGTCGCGGTCGCGGGTGGCGATCTGCATCGCCGCGATCATGGCGTCGGCGGTTTCGGCCGCCTTGCCGCGGTCCACCGTGACGCCGTTCGACACCGCATCGAGCGAGGAGGCCAGCATGTTGCGGGCGACCGACTGGCTGAGGAAAAGGCCTTCGCTCAACCGGTCTTCCGGCACATAGGCGATGCCGTGCCGGATGGCGTCGGCGACGCTTCCGAGCGTCACCGCCTGTCCGTCGATCTCCACCATGCCGGTGTGATCGGGCCGCATGCCGAACAGCGCCAGAGCCAGCTCGGTGCGCCCGGCGCCGATGAGGCCGCAGAGGCCCAGGATCTCGCCGGGATGAAGCGTGAGGTCGACGCCCGCCACCGCCCCCGGCACCGTCAGGCCCTTGACGGCGAGCCGGGGCGGCCCGGCCGTGGCGGTCGGGCCCGGATAGGGGTCGGAGCCAAGGTCGCGGCCCGTCATGTGGCGGGTGATCGAGGCTTCGGTGAAATCGGTGATCGGCCCTTCCACCACCACCCGGCCGTTGCGCATGACGGTGAGGCGCTCGCTGATCTCCAGCATCTCGCGCATCTTGTGGCTGACGAACAGCACCGCGATGCCGTCGCGCTGGATCGTGCGGGTCACCTCCAGCAGGCGCTCGACCTCGTTGCGGGTCAGCGCCGTGGTGGGCTCGTCCATGATGAGCAGGCGCGCTTCCGCCAGCAGGGCGCGCGCGATGGCGACGAGCTGCCGGCCGGCGGTCGGCAGCGTTTCGACGTCGACATCGAGCGGCAGGTCCACCCCGAGACGGTCGAGGGCCGTGCGGGCGAGACGGCGGGTTTCGCTCCAGCGCACTGCGCGGCGCCCGTCCTTCAGCACCTTGTTCATCGCCAGGTTCTCGGCGACGCTGAGGTTCCCGAACAGCGACAGGTCCTGGTAGATCACCTGGATGCCGGCCGCGACCGAACTCGCCGGCGTCATGTGGGCGACGGGTTGGCCGTCGACCCGAACCATGCCGCCATCCGGCCGGTAGACGCCCGACATCACCTTGATGATGGTCGACTTGCCGGAGCCGTTCTCGCCCGCCAGGCAATGGATCTCGCCGGGCGCGACGCTGAGCGACACGTCGTCAAGCGCCTTGATGCCGGCGAAGCGTTTGGACACGTGGTCGAGTTCGATGAGGGCGGGCATGGCGAGCCGTGGTTGCGCCGTCATTGCGAGCGAAGCGAAGCTATCCAGAACCGCGGCGCCGGGCTGGATGGCTTCGGCGGCTGCGCCGCCTCGCCATGACGGGAAGAGGCTTAGAAGTTGAATTCGGCCATGTTGGCGGTTGTCACGCCCACCCAGCCCGAACCGTACAGGAAGGTCGGCTTGGCGGCATCCGGCGCCTTCAGGTCGGTGTAGCCCGGCAGGCCGAGGTCGAGCCCGGCCTTGATGGCGGCGCCCTTCTTCTGCAGCGCCATCACGGCAAGCTCGTTCATGGCGTAGCCGGCGGCGGCCGGATCCCAGAACTGGATGTAGTCGATGTCGCCCTGCTTCAGGTACTGGCCCGCCACGGACACGAGGCCGGTGCCGGAAAAGAACACCTTGCCCTTCAGGTTGCGCTCGGCGATCAGCCGGCCAGCGCCCGCTGAGGTTGGCATGGGGGCACCGAGGATACCCTTCACGGCCGGATAGGTGGTGAGGGCTTCCTTCAGCTTGTTGTAGTCCTGGTTGGCGTCGTCATAGGTTTCGAGCCGGTTCGTGGCCAGCTTCATCTCCGGAAAATGTTCCTTCTGGTACGCGACGGCGCCGTCGATCCACTCGTTCTGCGACTTCGAGGTGAGGCTGCCGACGGTGGCCACGTAATCGCCCTTGCCGCCCATCTGCTTGCCGAGGTTCTGCATCAGCGTGGCCCCGTAGGCCTTGTTGTCGAAAGCTTCGAGGTCGAAGTCGACATTGGTGATGTTCGACGCCTCGTGCGAGATCACCACGATGCCGCGGTCGCGCGCCTTCTGCAGCACCGGCTCCACCGCTTCCACCGAGAACGGCACGATGCAGATGGCGTCGACGCCTTGGGCGATCAGGTTCTCGACGATCTGCACCTGGGCGGCCGCGTCGGCGGCGCTTGGGCCCACCTCGAAGGTGTCCTGGCCGGTGTCCGACTTGAACTGGTTGACGCCCTCGCGCATGCGGTCGAACCAGGCGATGCCGTCGACCTTCACCACCGTGGCGATCGTATAGGTCTTGCCGGTTTCCTTGGTGGTCAGGCCCTTCGGCACTTTCGACGTGTCGAGCGGGCCGGCGGCCAGCGCCGTGCCGAGCGGTGCCGCAGCGAGCGACAGGACGAGCGCCAAGGCGGCGCCGGATAGAAGCTTGTTCATGGATCCCCTCCCGAGAGATTGTTCTTGCATTGTTGTTATGATTATCACAAGATTGCGTGAGGATTGCATCGCAGGTCGGGAACGTCAAGCACCAACCGTCAGCGAGAAGGCGGCGTCTCTGCCGCGGCGATTTAACCCGGCGCCGAGGGTCTGGATGGCTTGGCTCCGCTCGCAATGACGAGGTGACGACCGCACAATGACCGCTGCCCGCCACGCCACCCGGGTCAACGCGCTGGCCGACGCGCTGGCCGCATCGGCGCCCCTGCATCTGCGCGATGCGGCGCAGCTGCTCGGCGTGTCGGAAATGACGATCCGGCGCGACATCGAGAAGGTGCCGGACCGCTTCGGCTATCTCGGTGGCTATATCGTGCCGCGTGCCGGTGACGCCCCTTACGTGATGGCGCAGGAGCAGGGCGCCCATGAGGCCGCCAAGGCGGCGATCGCCGGGCGGGCCGCGGCCTTGATCGAGGCGGACGACACGGTGTTCATCGATTGCGGCACCACCACGCCGCATCTGGTGCGGGCGCTGCCCGACCGGCCGATGACGGTGGTGTGCTACGCCCTCAATGTCGCGGCGCCGCTGGCCGCGCGGCCTAACGTCCGGCTGATCCTGCTGGGCGGGCTCTACAACCCGTCCTCGGCCTCCTTTGCGGTGGAGGACGGGCTCGCCACCCTGGCGCGGCTCGGCATCAACAAGGCGTTCTTGTCGGCGGGCGGCGTGCATGCCGAGCGGGGCGTGTCCTGCTCGAACTTTCACGAAGTGGCGGTGAAGCAAGCGGTGCTGCGCTTGAGCGAGCGGCGCTGCCTGCTGGTCGACGGCTCGAAGCTCGGCAAGCTGCGCCCGGCCTTCTTCGCCGGGCTCGACGGTTTCGACACGCTCATCACCAACGAGGGGGCGGGCCTTTCGGCGCTGCGCCCGGCCTTTTCTGGCACGATCATCACAGACCGGTAGGGCTTCGCGCCCCAAAGGAGGAATCGCCATGGCATCCGAACAGCCGTCCCGGCCGGACGACGCTCCCCCCGTTTCGCCTGCAAGAACCGCGCTGCAGGCCGTCAGGAACCTGCTGCCGCAGGCGCAACCGCAAGCGCACCGCAACCCCGGCACGGCGCTGACGCCCGCCTGGTTCGAGGCCGCCCAGGTGAACCTTAGCGCCACCGAGCGGCGCACCGGCGCGCTCGGCGGACGGCGCTCGCTGAAGAAGGAATGGCAGGCGGCCTGGCTGGTGAAGGCCCTCACCTGCATCGACCTGACGACGCTCGCGGGCGACGATACGCCCGGCCGGGTGCAGCGGCTTTGCGCCAAGGCCCGCCGGCCGCTGCGCTCCGACCTCGTCGCCGCGCTCGGCCTCACCGAGGCGCCGCCGACCGTCGGCGCCGTCTGCGTATATCCCACCATGGTAGCGCCGGCCGTGAAGGCGCTCGCGGGCTCCGGCATTCCGGTGGCCTCGGTCGCGACCGGCTTCCCGGCCGGGCTGACGCCGCTGCCGCAACGCCTCGCCGAGATCCGCTATGCCGTCGACGAGGGTGCCGGCGAGATCGACATCGTCATCACCCGGGCCCATGCGCTGTTGGGCGACTGGCAGGCGCTCTACGACGAGGTGGCGGCCATGCGCGAGGCTTGCGGGCCGGCGCACCTCAAGGCGATCCTCGGCACCGGTGATCTCAAGACGCTGCGCAACGTCTACAAGTCCTCCATGGTGGCCTGTCAGGCCGGCGCCGACTTCATCAAGACCTCCACCGGCAAGGAGGACGTGAACGCGACGCTGCCGGTCAGCCTGACGATGATCCGCGCCCTGCGTGATTATGGCGAGCGCACCGGCGAACGCGTCGGCTTCAAGCCCGCCGGTGGGCTGAAGACCGCCAAGGACGCGCTCAGCTGGCTGACACTGATGAAGGAGGAACTCGGCCGCGACTGGCTCGAGCCCGACCTGTTCCGTGTCGGCGCCAGCTCCATGCTGGCCGACATCGAGCGCCAGCTCGAGCATCACGTCACCGGCCGCTATGCGGCCGCGAGCCATCACGCCATGGCGTAAGCGAACCCTATCGAGCCCTCATGCCGGGGCGGCGCAGCCGAACCCGGAACCGGTCTGCTTCGGCCTGCATCGCAGCAGGCTCCCCGGTTCCGGATCGCCGCTGCGTCGCGTCCGGACCGAGGGTTTTCTCCCCCTTGCCCCGAGACAACACCCCATGCCCTCGATTCCAGAGATTCTCGCCACCATGGATTACGGCCCCGCGCCCGAGGATGCGTCCCACGTGCGGAGCTGGCTGGAGGACCACGCGGCCGGCTTCGGTCATTTCATCGATGGCGCCTTCACGACGCCGAACCCTGAGGCAAGTTTCGCCGTGCGCGACCCCGCCCGCGACGCGGTGATCGCCACCTGTGCGCAAGGCAGCGACGCCGATGTGGACGCGGCCGTCGGGGCGGCCCGCGCGGCCTTTCCGGCCTGGTCCACCACCCCGGGCCATGTGCGGGCCCGCCACCTTTATGCCCTGGCCCGGTTGATCCAGAAGCGCGAGCGCTTCCTCGCCGTGTTGGAAACGGTCGACAACGGCAAGCCGATCCGCGAGTCGCGCGATATCGACGTGCCGCTCGCGGCCCGGCATTTCTACCATCACGCCGGCTGGGCGGAGCTGATCGCCAGCGAATTTCCCGATCACGCGCCCGTCGGGGTCTGCGGCCAGATCATCCCGTGGAATTTTCCGCTGCTGATGCTGGCCTGGAAGATCGCGCCCGCGCTCGCGGCCGGCAACACGGTGGTGTTGAAGCCGGCCGAGTTCACGCCGCTGACGGCGCTCGCCTTTGCGGAGCTTTGCCGCGAGGCGGGTCTGCCGAAGGGCGTCGTCAACGTCGTCACCGGCGATGGCGTCACCGGGGCGGCGCTCGTCCGCCATCCGCACGTCGACAAGGTCGCCTTCACGGGCTCGACCGAGGTCGGGCGGTTGATCCGGGCCGAGACGGCGGGGTCGGGCAAGAAGTTGAGCCTCGAGCTCGGCGGCAAGTCGCCCTTCATCGTCTTCGACGATGCCGACCTCGACGGGGCGGTCGAGGGCGTGGTCGACGCCATCTGGTTCAACGGCGGCCAGGTCTGCTGCGCCGGCTCGCGCATCCTGGTGCAGGAAGGCGTGGCCGAGCGCTTTCACGCCAAGCTGAAGCGCCGCATGGCGAGCTTGCGCACCGGCGACCCGCTCGACAAGTCGACCGACATGGGCGCCATCGTGGCGCCGGTGCAGCTCGAGCGCATCCGCGACCTCGTGGCGCTCGGCACACGCGAAGGCGCCACCCTGCATCAGGCCCCCGGCGCCCTGCCGGAGCGCGGCTGCTTCTTCCCGCCGACGTTGATGACCGAGGTGGCGCCGGCCAGCACCGTGGCCGAGGTCGAGATCTTCGGCCCCGTGGCGGTGTCGATGACGTTCCGCACCCCCGACGAAGCCGTGGCGCTGGCCAACAACACCCGCTACGGGCTCGCGGCCTCGATCTGGACCGAGTCGATCAATTTGGCGCTCGAGGTGGCGGCCACTGTGAAGGCCGGCGTCGTGTGGATCAACGCCACCAACATGTTCGATGCCGCGGCGAGCTTCGGCGGCTTCAAGGAAAGCGGGTTCGGCCGCGAAGGCGGCCGCGCCGGCCTGATGGAATATCTGGTGCCGAAATGGACGCAGCAGCTGCCCGAAGCGGCCACCCCGGTCGAGCCCAGGCTTTCGGCCCTGCCGGCCGAAGCCGCTCCGGCGGTGTCGGGCATGCCAAGCATCGACCGCACGGCCAAACTCTATGTCGGTGGCAAGCAGGCGCGCCCGGATTCCGGCTACAGCTTCACGGTGCGGGGCACGGATGGGGCGCCGCTCGGCCAGGCCGGGCTCGGCAACCGCAAGGACATCCGCAACGCCGTCGAGGCCGCCAGCAAGGCCGTCGCCTGGAGCGCCGCGACGGCGCACAACCGGGCCCAGGTGCTGTATTACGTGGCCGAAAACCTCGCTGCCCGGGCCGATGACTTCGCCCACCGGTTGGCCGCCTCGGGCTCGGCTGAAGCCGCGGCCCGCGAGGTCGAGGCGGCGATCGCCCGCACCTTCTTCTACGCTGCCTGGGCCGACAAATACGACGGGCAGGTGCAGGCCACGAAGTCACGCCACGTGACGCTGGCGATGCACGAGCCCTGGGGCACGATGGGCCTCGTCTGCCCCGACGAGGCGCCGCTGCTGGCCTTCGTGTCGCTGCTGATGCCGGCGCTCGCGATGGGCAACCGGGCCGTGATCGTGCCTTCGCCGGTGCAACCGCTGGCCGCCACCGACTTCATCCAGGTGCTCGACACCAGCGACGTGCCGGGGGGCGTGGTCAACATCGTCACGGGCGAGCGCGATGGCCTGGCGCAGGTGCTGGCGGACCACCACGAGGTGGCGGCGCTCTGGTATGTCGGCTCGGCCGCCGGAGGCACGGCCGTCGAGAAGGCGTCGGCCTCCAACCTGAAGGCGACCTGGACCAACCAGGGACGTGGCCGCGATTGGCTGTCGCCGACCGAAGGGCAGGGGGCGGAATACCTTCGCCGCGCCACCCAGGTGAAGACCGTCTGGGTGCCCTACGGCGAGTGAGCGGCTTGTTTCGGTTCGCGTGAAGCGGCAGGATCGGTGCATGACCACGCCGATCCTCCTCGCGGCCGCTTGCCTCGCCGGCAACCTGACCTGTGCCACCAATCTGCCGGCCGGCCGGGCGGAGCCCAAGTCGGCCGATGTGGCGGCCTGCGCCCATCTCGGGGCCGGCTACGTGCGGGCGCCCGGCAGCGACACCTGCTACAAGCTCGGCGGCTCGGTGCGCAGCGAAGGGATGACGACGCTCGGTCGTTGATGCGGCGTCAGAACGGTCCGCGCGCCTTGACGTCGTCGAGCACCTTCTGCAACTCGCGGATGCGTGTGCCGTAGGTGGTCTGCAGGCAGGGCACTGCGGCCTTGCAGGCGTGACGCTTGGCCAGCCACGCCACCTGGGCGTCATTGATGGCGCCCCGCGCGCCCATGCCGACGAAGCCCTTGGCGATCTTGAACATCGTCACCATGCGGGCGTCCTGCTGGGCGAGCTCGACATGGCCGCAGATCGCCTTCTCGTCCGCCGTAGCGGCCTTTTCGCAATCGGTGAAGCCGCCGGGCGCGTCCGCCCGGGCCGCGGTGGCGGCAAGGAGCGCGATGATGGCCAGCGAGACACGACGCATGGGAGCCTTCGACATCGGGTGGGGCGCCACGTCAGAACACGCAGTCGGAGAATGCGGGGCCGACGGAGCCGTTCCAGCCGCCATTGTAATGGGCCAACAGGTCTTCGGCCTGCGTGCGTCCGGCCACAATAGTGTCGAGCGGGTCGAGGAAGTGGCTTTCGTCGCGGCCGGCCGCATCGAGATGGCGGCGGCGCACCAGCCCGGTGCGCGCCAGGGCCAGCATGTCGCGCGCCACGTCGCGAGCCTTGCGGCCCCGGACCTCGGCTTCGAGCCCCAGGCGCGGCACGGCGTCGCGCAACGCCTGCCGCTCGGTGCCGGTCCAGTGCTTCACCAGGTCCCAGGCGGCTTCGAGCGCGTCCGTGTCGTAGAGCAGCCCGACGAACAGCGCCGGCATGGCATTGATGATCGCCGGCGGGCCCACGTCGCACCCGCGCATCTCGAGGTAGCGCTTCAACCGCACCTCTGGGAACAAGGTCGACAGGTGGTTGGCCCAATCCGACAGCGTCGCCCGCTCGCCCGGGTGGCTGTCGAGGCCGCCGGCCAGTAGGTGGCGGAAATCCTGCCCCGACACGTCGTGGTAGGTTTCGCCCCGCTTGATGAAATACATCGGCACCTTGAGCGCATAATCAACATAGCGCTCGAACCCGAAGCCGTCCTCGAAGGCGAGCGGCAGCATGCCGGCGCGCTCGTTGTCGGTGTCGCGCCAGATCTCGGACCGCGCCGACAGGAAGCCGTTCGGCCGCCCGTCCGTGAAGGGCGAGTTGGCGAACAGCGCCGCCGCCACGGGCTGCAGGGCCAGCGTCACCCGCAGCTTGCGCACCATGTCGGCCTCGTTTGAGAAGTCGAGGTTGGCCTGCACGGTGGCGGTGCGGAACATCATATCGAGGCCGCGCGTGCCGACCTTGGGCATGTAGCCGGCCATGATGCGGTAGCGCCCCTTGGGCATCACCGGGGTTTCGGCATGGCTCCAGCGGGGCGACATGCCGAGCGTCAGGAAGCGGATGCCGAGCGGCTCCGCCACGGCCCGCGTGGCCTCGAGATGCTGGGCAAGCTCGTCGGCGGCCGCGTGAATGGTGGCCACGGGGGCACCCGACAATTCGAACTGGCCGCCGGGCTCGAGCGAGATGGCGCCGCCACCGACGGGGTCGTGCAGGCCGATGATCGCTTCGCCCTCGACGATCGGGTCCCATCCGGTGCGGGTCTGGAGGCCTTCGAGCAGCTCCCCGATGCCGCCACGGCCGGGACCCGTGCCCCGGTAGGGCACCGGAGCCGCGTCGGCACAATAGAACGGCACCTTCTCGTGCTCGGTGCCGACCTTGAAGTCGCTCGGGGGTTTGCAGCCGTCCTCCAGGTGGCGGACGAGCTCGTCGCGCGACTCGATGGGCGTCAGATCAGTGACGTCTCGGGCCATTCTTAACTTTCACCGCTCGATCCACGCCGCCGCCGGGACACGCAAGCGAATCCCGCGGAAAGCCAGTAGATAGGCGGCCCCAATAAAAACGGCAACGACCCTTGCGGCCAAGCCCGATTCACCTACCGTTCATAGGGGTGCGAAGAGCTTGCAGAAGCGCTTGGCGCTTGGCCCGCGAATGGCTCGCGGGCGGCCCTCCGGGGTTTGTTCGATCTGGGGAGATCATCATGGTTTCGATCCGCAAGACGCTTGTTTTGGCCTGCACGGTTTCGGTTCTCGGTCTCGGCACGGCCTTCGCCCAGACGGACCCGAGCGCGGCACCCGCGGCCGGTGGCGCCATGGCGGCGCCGGCCGCCGGTGCGATGAGCGCGCCCACGGGCGACCCGGCCGCCGCCGACACCGCCGCGATGCCGAAGAAGACGATGGCCAAGAAGCATATGGCCAAGAAGCACATGTCGAAGAAGGCGATGAAGAAGACGATGTAATCGACGCCTTTCTTCACCATAGCGTCAGGTCCGCGCTTCGGCGCGGGCCTTTTCTCCTTGTTCGGTCTCGGTTTTCCCGATCGCGTTAAGGAATCGATGGCATTGCGACCCTAGCGTCGACGATCGGCACCGGGGGCTTCATGACGTGATCGCTCGATTTCTCATCAGCCGCAGCGGCGCAACCAGCATCGAATATGCGACGATCGCAGGCATGGTCTCCATCTTGATCGTGACGGGGGCGACCGGCATCGGCAACAAGCTCAATGCCTTGTTTCTCGGCCCCTTGATGAGCGGCTTCAGGTAGCGGCTGCGGCCTCCGGCCCGGTGGCGCCCGAAAGGTTGTCGAGGCTCGTGGCGATCAAGGCCGCCAGCGCGTCGGCCAGTCGCGAAGGCTCGAAGCCGTTGCGCAGCAGCGCGATCTTGCAGGACGGCAGGGCCGGAAACCCGTCCGAAGGGCCGAGCACCCGCATGCCGGGCCTGAGCGCGCTTTCGGGCAGCACCGAGACCGCAAGACCGGCCAGCACCGCGGCCCCGACCGCGGTCGAGTTCCAGCTCGAATACAGCACCCGATAATTGATGCCCGCATCGTCGAGCTCGGCCGTCGCGGCCTGCCGCCAGGTGCAATCGAGCCGGCCGAGCGCCAGGGGCACGGGCGTGGCCTCATGCACCCCGTGCCGGGCCGAAGTGACCCACAGCAAGCGCTCGGTGCGGATGATGCTGGCCCGCCCCTTGGCGTCCACATGGGTGATGATGGCGAGGTCGAGGTCGCCGGCCGCGATGCGGCTGACCAGCATCGGGGTGGGTTCGCACACCACCGTGACCTCGACCCGCGGGTTCGATTCCGAGAACCGGGCCAGGATCTCGGGCAGGTAGCGATCCGCGTAATCGTCCGGCAGGCCGAGCCGCACGTGGCCGGCCAGCTCCATGGCGGTGAAGCTCGCCAGCGCCTCGCCGTTCAGCCGGAGGATGCGCCGGGCGTAATCGGCAAGCCGCAGCCCGTCTTCGGTCAGCCGCGAGGCTCGGCCATCGCGCGCGAAGATGGCCCGGCCGATGCGCTCCTCGAGCTTCTTCATCTGCATCGACACGGCCGACTGGGTTTTGTGCACCGCGTCGGCCGCGCGGGTAAATGAGCCCGTATCGGCGATGGCTACGAACGTGCGCAGCTGATCCATGTCCAGCAAGGCGGCCATCGGCGAAACGTCCCATTTGCGATGCTGATTTCAGCCATCGGAAACATTCGTTATTCTGATGCGCCGCAACGGCTTAGGTCAAGCGGGCCGGCACGATCCTGTCCCGGCCCATACCTGAGGAGCCACCAATGTCCCGCCCGGCCGTCATGGGACCCGTCATTCTGTCCGCAGCCCCTTTGCTTGCGGCCGTCCGCGCCCTTGGGGTGGCGCTGCTGCGCCGTCGCGTGCTGGGCCAGATCGGCGCCATGAACGATCACATGCTGCGCGACATCGGGCTGACCCGGCAGGACGTGTGGAGCGTTGCGGCGGACCCGCTGTTCCGCGACCCGACGCTTGGTCTCGCGGCCCGCGCCGATGCCACGCGGCAGAGGGCGTGGACGACGGCCCGCAAGGGTGCTGCCCAGGCCGAGTTGCGGCGCCGCTGGGATGCGGAACGCCACGCCGCCTGACCCGTAACGCTGCGACGGCCGCGCTTCAGCTTGACCGGCGCGGCCACTTCCCGCAAGACATTGGCCATGACGTTCCAGGCTCCCGCCATGACCAAGCCGCCGCTGCTCGTGATGCTTTGCGCCCCGAGGGGCTTTTGCGCCGGCGTGATCCGCGCCATCGACGCGGTGGAGCAGGCTTTGTCGATCTATGGGCCGCCGGTCTATGTGCGGCACGAGATCGTGCATAACAAATACGTGGTCGAGAGCCTGAAGAAAAAGGGTGCCATCTTCGTCGAGGAACTCGACGAGATCCCCGATACCGAGGCGCCGGTGATCTTTTCGGCCCATGGCGTGCCGAAATCCGTGCCGGCCGAGGCGTCGCAGCGCAAGATGTTCGCCATCGACGCGACCTGCCCGCTGGTCACCAAGGTGCATCGCGAAGCAGAGCTGCATCACCGCCGCGGCCATCGGGTGATCCTGGTCGGCCATGCCGGCCATCCGGAGGTGGTGGGCACGCTTGGCCAATTGCCGCAGGGCGCCGTCATCCTGGTCGAGAACATCGAGGACGTGCATCGTTTGGCGGATGCGCGCGGCACGGAACTGTCGCAAAGCTCCCTTGCCTTCGTGACGCAGACGACCCTGTCGGTCGACGACACGCAGGGTATCGTCGATACGCTGAAGCTGCGCTTCCCGACCATCGTCAGCCCCCACAAGGAAGACATCTGTTACGCCACCACCAACCGGCAGGAAGCCGTCAAGCAGATCGCCCACAAGGTGGATGCGCTGCTGGTGGTGGGGTCTGCCAATTCGTCGAACTCCCAGCGTCTGAAGGAAGTCAGCGAGCGCGAGGGCTGCAAGAACAGCCAGCTCGTGCTGCGGGCGTCCGACATCGACTGGACCCATATGGACGGCATCAGGACGATCGGCATCACGGCCGGCGCTTCGGCCCCGGAAGTGCTGGTCGAGGAGATCATCGACGCCTTCGCGGAAAAATACACGATCGAGGTCGAGACGGTCGCCACCGTGCAGGAGAACATGTTCTTCCCGTTGCCGCGCGAACTGCGGCCCGTCACCCAGGGCGCGCCCGCGCTCGCCTGAGAGCCCGGGCAGCCCCGCACGGCGCCGCATCCCATGGCGGTCTATACCGATGTGTCGGCCAGCGACCTGGACGGCTTTCTCCGGACTTATGACATCGGCGGCCTGACGGCGCTGAAGGGCATCGCGGAAGGCGTCGAGAACTCGAACTTCCTGCTCGGCACCACGGCCGGCACCTATATCCTGACGCTCTACGAAAAGCGCGTCGCGGCCGGCGACCTGCCGTTCTTCGTGGCCTTATTGGAACATCTGGCCGCCAAGGGATTGACCTGTCCGCAGCCGGTGCCCAACCGCGCCGGCGCGGCCCTGGGCACGCTGTGCGGTCGGCCCGCCGCCATCATGACATTTCTCGATGGCGTGTGGATCGCCGATCCGCAGCCGATCCATTGCGGGGCGCTCGGCGCCGTGCTGGCCCAACTGCATCTCGCCGTGGCGAATTTCCCGATGGGGCGGCCCAATCCGCTCTCGGTCGCGGGCTGGCATGGGTTGCTGGCCCAGGCCGGCGCCCGGGCCGACACCGTCGTGCCGGGCCTGGCCGCCGAGGCGGCCGCCGCCCTCGCGGATATCGAGGCGCGCTGGCCGGTCGGCCTGCCGATGGGCGTCATCCACGCCGATCTCTTCCCCGACAACGTGTTCTTTCTCGGCGACCGGCTGTCCGGCCTCATCGACTTCTACTTCGCCTGTACGGACAGCTTCGCCTACGATCTGTCGATCTGCCTCAATGCTTGGTGCTTCGACGCCGACCACCGCTTCGATCCGGCGCGCGGCCGCGCCCTGATGGAAGGCTATGCGGCGGTGCGGCCGCTCAATCCCGCCGAGGCAGCGGCGCTGCCGGTGCTGGCGCGCGGCTCGGCCCTGCGGTTCATGCTGACCCGGCTGGTCGACTGGCTGAACGTGCCGCCCGGTGCCCTGGTGAAGCCCAAGGACCCGCGCGAATATCTGGCCAAATTGCGCTTCCACGTCGGCGTCGAGGACTCGCGAATCTATGGCCTGCCGGGCTAAAGCTCGCCGATGACCTGGATCGCCTATACGGACGGCGCTTGCGCCCCCACCAACCCCGGACCCTGTGCCTGGGGCCTCTACCTCATCGCCCCCGGGGCCGCCGAAGGTGTCGAGCATTACGGCTTCATCGGCCACGGCACCAACCAGATCGCGGAATTGACGGCCGCCATCGAGGGGCTTGGCCGCGTGCCGGTGGGCGCGCCGGTGGAACTCGTGTCGGACAGCCAATATGTGCTGAAGGGCCTCACCGAATGGCGCAAGGGCTGGGAGCGCCGCGGCTTCCGCAATGCCGAAGGCAAGCCCGTGTCGAACCTCGCTTTGTGGAAGGCGCTGTTCGCGCTGGCCGATGCCCGCACGCTGCAAACCCGCTGGGTGCGGGGCCACAACGGCGACCCGCATAACGAGCGCGTCGATGGCCTCGCCAACCGGGCCCTGCGCGAGGCCCGCCAATCCGGCGTCCTGAAAGGGGCGGCGGCCGGGGCTCCTGCCCCGGTTCTGCCGGGTCGGCTCCTGTAGGGTTGCTGGGCCGCCGGGCGGATCGCCAACGGCAAAAGCCAAGTCGCCGAATGCTTGTCCCTTGAGAAAGCCTCGAACGATGAAGGTTTTAGCAAGCCTGTGCGGCTAGCTATGGCGCGTTTCTCTTATTGATCCGACGCAATGGCGATCGACGCGCCCACCCTGTTGCTGCTGACGCTGGCGATCTCGCTGATCGCCGCGGCGTTCTTGTTCTTCGAATGGCGCGCCATCGGCGATCCCGCCTTGATCCTGTGGAGCGCCGGCTTCGCGGCGATCGTGGTGGGCTGCAGCCTGTCGCCGTTGCGCTATGCCGCGTCGCCCCTGCTGGGCGTCTGGTTCGCCAACGGCCTGCTGATCGTCGCCCATCTGTTGTTTCTGCGCGGCACCACTGTGTTCACGGGCCGCCACACGACGCTGCTGTGGTGGGCGCTGTTGGCGCCATGGGGCCTACTGCTGCTTGTGCCGATCGACGCCGCCCATAGCGGCATCTTCGGCAGAACCAATGCCATGCTGGTTTGCGTGCTTTCGCTATGGACCGCCTGGCTGGCGTTGTCGGTCGGCGCCGCGGATCTGTCGTCGCGCCGCTTCGGCGCCGTGTTCCTGGCCCATGGCGCCTTCTACGCAATCAAGACGGCCCTGATCTCGGCCCCGGGCGCCTTTATCGACATGATGGGCTACAAGGGGCTGCTGATCCAGCTGTCGCTCTTCGAGGGCATCCTTGTGGAAGTGCTGCTGGCCTTGCTGATGGCAGCCGCCGTGCGCCGCCGGCGGGAAGAGCACACCGCGACCTTGGCCGAACGCGACCCGCTGACCGGCCTCCTCAACCGGCGCGCCTTTCGCGAGCGTGCCGCGGCTTTGCTGCCGTGCCCGGGCATGCTGCTGCTGCTCGATGTGGACCACTTCAAGGCTGTCAACGACACCGCAGGCCACGCGGCCGGCGACCGGCTGCTGGTGGCCTTGGCCGAAGGGCTGCTGGCCCGCTTGCCGCAAGGCGCCGTGGCGGCGCGGTTCGGCGGCGACGAATTCATCGCCCTGGCGCCCGACCTCGATGGGGTGGAGCTCAGCGTCATCGCCCGCGTGCTGCGGGCCGATCTTGCGATCGCCGGGGCCAGCTTCCTGCCGCCAGGCCTTGCGGCGACCCTCAGCATCGGCGCGAGCCGCCTTACCGACGCGACCGGCCTCGACGCGCTGATGGATCGCGCCGATGCCGCGCTTTATGAGGCGAAGCGGGGCGGGCGCGACCGCCTGGCGCTGGCGCCCTGACGGCTGTCAGGCCGAAGCGGACGCCAGGGTGGCCGGATCCGAGCGCCGCGCCGCGCCGCCGCGCTCGTCGAAATCCGTACGGGCCGCTCGAATGTGCGTGTGGTTGGCCTGGGCCCAGGCGCCCAGCCGTCGCACCGGCTCCGCCAACGACCGTCCCAACGCCGTCAGTGCATAATCGACCCGGGGCGGCACCGTGTCGAAGGATGTCCGCTCCACCAGCCCGTCGCGCTCGAGCCCACGCAGCGTCAGCGTCAGCATGCGTTGTGAAATGCCTGGGATGCCGCGACGCAGCTGGTTGAACCGGTGGGGCCCGGCATCGAGCGTCAGCACGATCTGCACGCTCCATTTGTCGCCCACCCGGGCCAGAACCTCCCGCGGGGCCTGGCAGCCTTCGGCCGAAGGCGGGACGGTGGTGTCGATCGACCCTGGTGTCATGCATGTGCCTTCTTGCGGCGCCGGGCGGTTCCGATTGTAGTGCGGCCCTGTCTAACACCGCGCAAGCAAAGGACGACCATGACGCTTCTGCATCTCGATTCCAGCATCCTCGGTGACCACTCGGTCAGCCGCAAGCTGTCGGCCGCCGTCGTGGCCCGCCTGAAGGCGGAAGCGCCCGGCCTGAAGGACATCTATCACGACCTCGCGGCGCAGCCGATCAGCCATCTTTCGGGTGCCTATCTGGCCGGACAGAGCCCGGACGTGCAGCACGACCAGGCCATGCAGGAAGATCTGGCGCTCGGTGGGCGCGTGCTCGAGGAGTTTCTTGCGGCCGACACGGTCGTGATCGGCGTGGCGCTGTATAATTTCACGGTGCCGAGCCAGCTCAAGGCGTGGATCGATCGCGTGCTCGTGGCCGGCAAGACGTTCCGCTACACCGCCAATGGGCCGGAAGGTCTCGCGGGCGGCAAGCGGGTGATCCTCACGGTCGCGCGCGGCGGCGTGTATGCGCCGGGGTCGCCGCATCGTCCGGCCGAACATGCCGAAACCTATCTGCGCACCGTGTTCGGCTTCATGGGCGTCACCAATCTCGAGGTGATCGTGGCGGAGGGCATCGCGCTTGGCCCGGATCAGCGCGAGGCCTCGGTCGAGACCGCGCTGCACGAGGTCGCCGCACTGACGCCGGCCTGACGCCGGCCTGACGCCCTTGCATCGGCCCGGCGCCGGAAGTGCGCCGGGCCGATGCCGCCGGCGACCGTCGAAGCGTTGGCGGCCGTGGCGGCGTGTTGACGGATTTCATGGTGCTGCCTAGGGTTTTGGTGCCTTGATCAGCCTAGCCGATCGGCCCGCATCCCATCGTCCGCGAAAGCCCGGCCATGCACCTCCAGAAGACTGTCTTGATTACGGGCGGGGCCGGTTTCGTGGGCTCCTACCTGTGCGAGAAGCTTCTCGATGCCGGCAATCCGGTGGTGTGCGTCGACAACTTCTTCACCGGCCGTCGGGCCAACATCGCCCATCTGCTGGCCAACCCGATGTTCGAGGTGGTGCGCCACGACATCACGCTGCCGTACTTCGCCGAGGTCGACGAGATCTACAACATGGCCTGCCCGGCGTCGCCGGTGCACTACCAATTCGACCCCGTGCAGACCACGAAGACCAGCGTTATCGGCGCCATCAACATGCTGGGCCTCGCCAAGCGGGTGAAGGCCAAGGTGCTGCAGGCCTCGACCTCTGAGGTATACGGCGATCCGAGCGTCCATCCGCAGACCGAAGGCTATTGGGGCAACGTCAACCCGATCGGCCCGCGGTCCTGCTACGACGAGGGCAAGCGCTGCGCCGAAACGCTGTTCTTCGATTACCGGCGCCAGCACGACGTCCACATCAAGGTGGCGCGCATCTTCAACACCTATGGGCCGCGCATGCTGCCGAACGACGGGCGCGTCGTGTCGAACTTCGTCGTGCAGGCCCTGAAGGGCGACCCCATTACGATCTACGGCAATGGAAAGCAGACCCGCTCCTTTTGCTACGTCGAGGATCTCGTTGACGGGCTGATCCGGCTGATGGGCACCGACAAGGCGGTGACCGGGCCGATCAACCTCGGCAACCCAGGCGAGTTCTCCATGCTGGAGCTTGCCGAAATGATCATCGAGCTTGTCGGCAGTCGGTCCGAGATCGTGTTCCGTCCCCTACCGGTCGACGACCCGCGCCAGCGCCAGCCCGACATCACCCAGGCGGCCGAAAAGCTCGGCTGGGCCCCGACGACGCCGCTGAAGGCAGGCCTCGGCAAGACCATCACCTATTTCGATCAGCTGTTACGCGGCCTCGAGGACCACAGTCGCGTGCGGCCGCCAGCCGCCGTGGTGCGCTGAACCGATCGACTGGACAGCTTAGACGATTGGCGCCATCCGCGCCCGGCCGCGCCGTTGCGCAGGGGCGATCCGGCAAGAAAATCGTTGACGCCCCAACGGCAAGCCCTTAAGAGCGACTTCACATTCAACGGGCCGTAGGCATCCACCGTTCCGGAACGACGCGTTCCCGACCCAAGGAAGCCTAAACGCCGTTGGCGTCTCCTGAGACTGCGTAACAAGTCATCTCCAGCTTTCGAGCCGGAGCAGAAGGCAAGAACGAGGGTGCTTCACCTTCGGTCCTCTGCATTGCGGCGCATCCGGCCCGATCGGGCTGAATGCGGTGTATTGCTTTGTGTTGGCGCCACGTCACGGCTGGGCCGGCCGGGGTGTGATGATGTTTGGGCCAGGGGCGTCGCCGAAGGGCGGCGGCCACAACAGGGCGGAATGGATGCCGACGATCAGCCAGTTGATCCGCAAGCCGCGGGTTGCAGTTACCGCACGGAACAAGGTGCCGGCGCTTCAGCAGAGCCCGCAGAAGCGTGGCGTGTGCACGCGTGTCTATACGACGACGCCGAAGAAGCCGAACTCGGCGCTCCGTAAGGTTGCCAAGGTTCGCTTGACCAACGGCTTCGAAGTCATCGGCTACATTCCGGGCGAAGGTCACAACCTTCAGGAACATTCCGTGGTGATGATCCGCGGCGGTCGCGTGAAGGATCTGCCGGGCGTGCGCTACCACATCCTCCGCGGCGTGCTCGACACGCAGGGCGTGAAGAACCGGAAGCAGCGCCGCTCGAAGTATGGCGCGAAGCGTCCGAAGTAACGATTTTAGGAACGGTCTCCCATGTCCCGTCGCCATAGCGCAGAAAAGCGTGAGATCCACCCGGACGCCAAGTACGGGGATGTGACGCTCACCAAGTTCATGAATTCCATCATGTATGATGGAAAGAAGTCGACCGCCGAGCAGATCGTCTACGGCGCTTTCGAGATCGTCGAGACCAAGCTCCGCACCGAGCCGCTGCCGATCTTCCAGCAGGCGCTCGACAACGTCGCGCCGTCGATCGAAGTGCGGTCGCGCCGCGTTGGTGGCGCCACCTACCAGGTGCCGGTCGAGGTTCGGCCGGAGCGTCGTCAGGCTTTGGCGATCCGCTGGCTCATCACGGCGGCCCGCGCCCGCAACGACAAGACCATGGTCGACCGTCTTTCGAACGAGTTGATCGACGCTTCCAACAACCGCGGCAACGCGGTGAAGAAGCGCGAAGACACACACCGCATGGCGGAGGCGAACCGCGCCTTCTCCCACTACCGTTGGTAATCGGCGTTTCAGCCTTCCAAGGATCTCCCCATGCCTCGCAGCCATAAAATCGAGGACTACCGCAACTTCGGCATCATGGCCCACATCGACGCGGGCAAGACGACGACGACCGAGCGGATCCTTTATTATTCCGGCAAGTCCCATAAGATCGGCGAAGTCCACGACGGCGCCGCGACCATGGACTGGATGGAGCAGGAGCAGGAACGCGGCATAACGATCACGTCTGCCGCGACGACGACGTTCTGGAACGATCATCGCCTGAACATCATCGACACGCCCGGCCACGTCGACTTCACCATCGAGGTGGAGCGCTCGCTCCGCGTGCTCGACGGCGCTGTTTGCGTGCTCGACGGCAACCAGGGCGTGGAGCCCCAGACCGAGACGGTCTGGCGCCAGGCGGACAAGTACAACGTGCCCCGCATCGTGTTCGTCAACAAGATGGATAAGATCGGCGCCGACTTCTATAAGTGCGTCGACGACATCAAGACGCGTGTTGCGGGTCGTGCCATCTGCATCCAGTTGCCGATCGGCGCGGAATCGGACTTCAAGGGCATCATCGACCTCGTCCGCATGAAGGCGGTCGTTTGGGACAATGAAAACCTCGGCGCGTCCTTCCACGACGAAGAAATCCCGGCCGACATGGTCGAGAAGGCGGCGGAATACCGTTTCGCCCTGATCGAGGCGGCGGTCGAGCTCGATGACGACGCCATGGCGGCTTACCTCGACGGCACCGAGCCGGATGAAGCCACGCTGAAGGCGTGCATCCGCAAGGCCGTGCGTCACATCACCTTTATCCCGGTGTTGTGCGGAACCGCCTTCAAGAACAAGGGCGTGCAGCCCCTGCTCGACGCCGTGGTGGATTACCTGCCCTCGCCGATCGATCGCGAAGCCATCAAGGGCATCGAGGTCGACACCGACAAGGAAGTCGTTCGCCTGCCGGGCGACGATGAGCCCTTCTCGATGCTCGCCTTCAAGATCATGGACGACCCCTTCGTCGGCACGATCACCTTCTGCCGCGTCTACTCCGGCAAGGTCGAGACCGGCACCACGGTCATGAACTCGACCAAGGAGAAGAAGGAGCGTGTCGGTCGCATGCTTCTGATGCATGCGAACAACCGCGAAGACGTGAAGGAAGCCTTTTCGGGCGACATCGTGGCGCTGGCCGGTCTCAAGGACACGCGGACGGGTGACACCCTGTGCGATCTCCAGAAGCAGGTCGTGCTAGAACGCATGGAATTCCCCGAGCCGGTCATCGAGATCGCGATCGAGCCGAAGTCCAAGGCCGACCAGGAGAAGCTGGGCATCGCCCTGTCGAAGCTGGCTGCCGAGGACCCGTCCTTCCGCGTGTCGACCGACCAGGAGTCGGGCCAGACCATCCTGAAGGGGATGGGCGAGCTTCACCTCGACATCAAGGTCGACATCCTGCGCCGCACCTACAAGGTAGATGCCAATATCGGCGCGCCTCAGGTGGCGTACCGCGAGAAGCTGACCAAGCGGGTCGAGCAGGACTACACCCATAAGAAGCAGACCGGTGGCACGGGCCAGTTCGCTCGCGTCAAGATCGTCTTCGAGCCGAATGAGACCGGCAAGGGCAATATCTTCGAGTCGAAGATCGTCGGCGGCTCGGTGCCGAAGGAGTTCATCCCCGGCGTCGAGAAGGGCATCAACTCGGTCATGGGGTCGGGCGTCATCGCCGGCTTCCCGGTGGTCGACACCAAGGCGACCCTGATCGACGGTGCCTTCCACGATGTCGACTCGTCGGTTCTGGCCTTCGAAATCGCGTCGCGTGCGGCCTTCCGTGAGGCTCTCCAGAAGGGTGGCTCCGTGCTGCTCGAGCCGATCATGAAGGTTGAGGTCGTGACGCCGGAAGACTACACGGGTTCGGTCATCGGCGATCTGAACTCGCGTCGCGGGCAGATCCAGGGCCAGGACATGCGCGGCAACGCGAATGTCATCAACGCGATGGTGCCGCTCGCCAATATGTTTGGCTACGTCAACCAGTTGCGCTCCTTCTCGCAGGGCCGCGCTAACTACACGATGCAGTTCGACCATTACGAGCAGGTGCCGGCGGGTGAGGCCGCCAAGGTTCAGGCGAAATACGCCTGAGCCACCCGACCCCATCATCCAGCTGAGCCTGTTCAAGGTTTAAGAGGAGCCATTCATGGCTAAGGAAAAGTTCTCCCGTAATAAGCCGCATTGCAACATTGGCACCATCGGTCACGTCGACCATGGCAAGACGTCGTTGACCGCGGCCATCACCAAGGTGCTGGCTGAAAAGGGCGGCGCCACCTTCACGGCCTACGACCAGATCGACAAGGCCCCGGAAGAGAAGGCCCGTGGTATCACCATCTCGACGGCTCACGTCGAATACGAGACCGCAAACCGCCATTACGCCCACGTCGATTGCCCCGGCCACGCCGATTATGTGAAGAACATGATCACCGGCGCCGCGCAGATGGACGGCGCCATTCTGGTGGTGTCAGCCGCCGACGGCCCGATGCCGCAGACCCGCGAGCACATTCTTCTCGCCCGTCAGGTCGGTGTGCCGGCGCTCGTCGTGTTCCTCAACAAGGTCGACATGGTCGACGACGAGGAGCTCCTGGAGCTCGTCGAGCTCGAGGTTCGCGAGCTGTTGTCGAAGTACGAGTTCCCCGGCGACGACATTCCGATCACCAAGGGCTCGGCACTGTGCGCGCTCGAGAACAAGCAGCCCGAGATCGGCCACGACGCCATCCTGAAGCTGATGGAAACCGTCGACGCCTACATTCCGCAGCCTGAGCGCCCGAAGAACCTGCCCTTCCTGATGCCGGTAGAGGACGTGTTCTCGATCTCGGGTCGCGGCACGGTGGTGACGGGCCGCATCGAGCGCGGCATCATCAAGGTTGGTGAGGAAATCGAGATCGTCGGTATTCGTCCGACCGTGAAGTCGACCGTCACCGGCGTCGAGATGTTCCGCAAGCTGCTCGACCAGGGCGAGGCTGGCGACAACGTCGGTTGCCTGCTGCGCGGCACGAAGCGCGAAGACGTCGAGCGCGGCCAGATCCTGTGCAAGCCCGGCTCCGTGAAGCCCCACACCAAGTTCAAGGCCGAGGCCTACATTCTCACCAAGGACGAAGGTGGCCGTCACACGCCGTTCTTCACCAACTATCGTCCGCAGTTCTACTTCCGCACCACGGACGTGACCGGCATCGTGACGCTTCCCGAGGGCACCGAGATGGTGATGCCGGGTGACAACATTTCCATGGACGTGGCGCTGATCGTGCCGATCGCCATGGAGGAGAAGCTGCGCTTCGCTATCCGCGAGGGTGGCCGCACGGTTGGCGCCGGCGTCGTCGCGACGATCATCGAGTAAGAGGCGATCTAGGGGAGCGGGAGCCCTGCTCCCGCTCCACCTTGATCAAAGGATGAGAACATGAACGGTCAAAACATCCGTATCCGCCTCAAAGCCTTCGACCATCGCGTCCTCGACGCGTCCACGAAGGAGATCGTGTCGACTGCGCGTCGCACGGGCGCTCAGGTGCGCGGCCCCATTCCGCTGCCGACCCGGATCGAGAAGTTCACGGTGAACCGTTCGCCCCACGTCGACAAGAAGTCGCGTGAGCAGTTCGAGATCCGCACCCACAAGCGCGTGCTTGACATCGTCGACCCGACCCCGCAGACGGTCGACGCTCTGATGAAGTTGGATCTGGCTGCCGGCGTAGACGTCGAAATCAAGCTCTGATCCCTGATTTGAACCGACACCTCTCCATGTGATGTGTCTTGAAGGATTTCTGACAATGCGGTCAGGCGTAATCGCCCAGAAGGTCGGGATGACCCGCATCTTCACAGATGCTGGCGAACATGTTGCGGTCACGGTGCTGAAGCTCGAGGGCTGCCAGGTTGTGGCGCATCGCACGGAAGCCAAGAACGGTTACACGGCGCTGCAGCTCGGCTTCGGCAAGGCCAAGGTGAAGAACGTCACCAAGGCCGAGCGTGGTCATTTCGCAGTGGCCAATGTCGAGCCGAAGATGGAAGTCGCCGAGTTCCGCGTCACCCCGGATCTGCTGATCCCGGTCGGTGCGGAGATCACGGCCGATCATTTCGTCGAGGGGCAGTTCGTCGACGTGACAGGCACCGCGACCGGTAAGGGCTTCGCCGGCCCGATGAAGCGCTGGAACTTCGGCGGTTTGCGCGCCACGCACGGTGTGTCGTTGTCGCATCGTTCGCACGGTTCGACCGGTGGTCGTCAGGATCCTGGCAAGACTTTTAAGAACAAGAAGATGGCCGGTCATCTTGGCACCGACCGCATCACCACGCTAAACCTCAAGGTTGTGAAGGCCGATGTGGCCCGTGGCTTGCTGCTGGTCGAAGGCGCTGTTCCCGGCGTCGCAGGTGGCACCATTTATGTGCGGGACGCCATCAAGCGCCCGCGCCATGCCGATGCCCCCCTTCCTGGCAAGTTCCGGTCGGCTGGCGACGCCACCCCGGCTTCCGCTGAAACCGCTCCTGCGGAGGCCTGAGACCCATGAATATCGACATCACCTCCCTGGACGGGCAGTCGTCCGGCTCGCTCGAGCTGAATGATTCCATCTTTGGCCTCGAGCCGCGTCCCGACCTGATCTCGCGCATGGTTCGCTATCAGTTGGCGAAGCGTCGTGACGTGGCGGCCGCCGCCATGGGCCGCGCCGAAGTCTGGCGCACCGGCAAGAAGATGTACAAGCAGAAGGGGACGGGTTCCGCGCGTCATGGATCGGCCCGCGTGCCGCAGTTCCGCGGCGGCGGTAAGGCTCATGGCCCTGTGGCTCGTGCTTTCGCGCATGATCTTCCCAAGAAGGTCCGTGCCCTGGCGCTGAAGCATGCTTTGTCGGCGAAGGCCAAGAGCGGCGAGATCATCATTTGGGACAAGGCTGCGCTCGACGAGGGCAAGACCAAGCTCCTGAAGGAGCGCTTCGGCGCTTTGGGCCTGACCAACGCCCTGATCATCGATGGTGCCGAGCTGCACCAGGGCTTTTCGCTCGCGGCGCGCAACATCCCGCAGATCGACGTCCTGCCGATCCAGGGCATCAACGTTTATGACATTCTGCGTCGGGAGAAGCTGGTGTTGACCCGGGCTGCCGTGGACGCTCTGGAGGCCCGCTTCGCATGAGCCATTCCCTCACCCACTACGACGTCATCGTCTCACCGATCATCACCGAGAAGGCGACGCTCGCCTCCGAGTACAATCGGGTGACCTTCAAGGTTCATCGCGAGGCCACCAAGGCGCAGATCAAGGCTGCCATCGAGGCCTTGTTCAACGTCAAGGTCGAAGGCGTGAATACGCTGGTCCGCAAGGGCAAGACCAAGTTCTTCCGTGGTCGCCGGGGCACCCAGGCCGACCTGAAGAAGGCCATCGTCCGTTTGGCCGAAGGTCACACGATCGACGTCACCACCGGCCTCTGACCAGGGAGCAAGGAACGCTGTCATGGCATTAAAAACCTACAAGCCAGTCACGCCGAGCCTCCGCCAGTTGGTGCAGGTCGATCGTTCGAGCCTTTGGAAGGGCAAGCCCCTCAAGGTGCTGACTGAAGGCATTTCCGAGAAGGGTGGCCGCAACAACACCGGCCGCGTGACCGTCCGTTTCCGTGGTGGCGGTCACAAGCAGACCTACCGCATCATCGACTTCAAGCGTCGCAAGCTCGACATGTCGGCGACGGTGGAGCGGCTGGAATACGACCCGAACCGCACGTCGTTCATCGCCCTCATCAAGTATGAGGACGGCGAGCAGACCTACATCATCGCGCCGCAGCGGTTGAACGTCGGCGACAAGGTGGTGGCTGGTGCACAGGTCGACGTGAAGCCCGGCAATGCGATGCCGTTGTCGGCGATCCCGGTCGGGACCATCGTCCACAACGTTGAGATGAAGATCGGCAAGGGTGGCTCGATCGCTCGCTCGGCCGGCACCTACGTGCAGATCGTCGGGCGCGACCAGGGTTATGTCAGCATCCGCCAGGCGTCGGGCGAGACGCGACTGATCCATGGTCAGTGCTTCGCCACCGTCGGCGCGGTGTCGAACCCCGATCACATGAACATCAATCATGGTAAGGCGGGCCGGTCACGCTGGCTCGGTCGGCGCCCGCATAACCGCGGCGTCACCATGAACCCGATCGACCATCCGCACGGTGGCGGCGAAGGCCGCACCTCGGGTGGCCGGCATCCCGTCACGCCCTGGGGCAAGCCGACCAAGGGTAAGAAGACCCGTACCAACAAGCAGACCGGCACGTTCATCGTGCAGTCCCGTCACGCGCGCAAGAAGGGCTAATCCATGTCACGCTCGATCTGGAAAGGTCCGTTCGTCGACGGGTATCTGCTGAAGAAGGCAGAAACCTCGCGGGCGTCGGGCCGCAGCGAAGTCATCAAGATCTGGAGCCGTCGCTCCACCGTCTTGCCGCAGTTCGTGGGTCTCACCTTCGGCGTCCACAACGGTCACAAGCATGTGCCGGTGCAGGTGAACGAGGACATGATCGGTCATAAGTTCGGCGAGTTCGCGCCGACCCGGACCTTCCACGGCCATGCGGCCGACAAGAAATCCAAGAGGGGCTGAGCATGGGCAAGCAGAAGGCACCCCGCGACCTCGGCGAGACGGAAGCCAAGGCGGTTGCGCGAATGATCCGCATCAGCCCCCAGAAGCTTAACCTGCTGGCCCAGCTGATCCGCGGCAAGAAGGTTGAGACGGCGTTGGCCGATCTCCAGTTCTCGCGCAAGCGCATTGCCCTCGACGTGAAAAAGACGCTCGAAAGCGCGATCGCCAACGCGGAAAACAATCACGACCTGGACGTCGACGATCTCGTCGTGGCCCAGGCCTTCGTCGGCAAGGCTCTCGTCATGAAGCGCTTCAGCCCGCGGGCCCGCGGCCGCGCCGGGCGGATTGAGAAGCCCTTCTCGAACCTGACCATCATCGTGCGCGAAGTTGCGCAAGACGCCGCGGCCTGAGGACCAATACCATGGGTCAGAAAGTCAATCCGATCGGTCTGCGTCTCGGTATCAACCGGACGTGGGACTCGCGCTGGTTCGCCACCAAGGGCGAATACGCAAAGCTCCTCCATGAGGATATGAAGATCCGCGAAGCCTTGATGGCTGCGCTGAAGCAGGCAGCGGTCTCCAAGATCGTCATCGAGCGCCCGCACAAGAAGTGCCGCGTCACTATTCAGTCGGCACGTCCGGGTGTGGTGATCGGCAAGAAGGGCGCCGATATCGACAAGCTGCGCAAGATGGTGTCGAAGATCACGGCCTCCGAGGTGGTGATCAACATCACCGAGGTGCGGAAGCCAGAAGTCGACGCCACCCTGGTGGCGGACTCTATCGCGCAGCAGCTCGAGCGTCGCGTCGCCTTCCGTCGCGCCATGAAGCGGGCCGTTCAGTCGGCCATGCGTCTCGGTGCACAGGGCATCCGCATCAACTGTGCGGGTCGTCTCGGCGGTGCCGAAATTGCGCGCCTTGAGTGGTATCGCGAAGGACGGGTGCCGCTGCACACGCTGCGCGCCGATGTCGATTACGGCGTGGCGACGGCCAACACGGCTTACGGCACGTGCGGCATCAAGGTGTGGATCTTCAAGGGCGAGATCCTCGAGCACGACCCGATGGCGCAGGACAAGCGCGCCGCGGAACAGGACCATTCGGGCGGTGGTGGCGATCGTCGTCGTCGGGACCGCGATCGCGACAACCGCGCCGCCTGAGCGCAGCCGAGAAGAGTTAGAGAAACCCCATGCTGCAACCGAAACGCACCCAGTTTCGCAAGGCGTTCAAGGGCCGCATCCACGGTGCGGCCAAGGGCGGCTTCGAACTCAACTTTGGCCAGTTCGGCCTCAAGGCTCTCGAGCCGGAGCGTGTCACCGCGCGCCAAATCGAGGCTGCCCGCCGTGCCCTGACGCGTCATATGAAGCGCGCCGGTCGCGTGTGGATCCGTATCTTCCCGGACGTGCCGGTGTCGAAGAAGCCGACCGAAGTCCGCATGGGTAAGGGCAAGGGGGCTCCGGAATTCTGGGCCGCCCGCGTCCATCCCGGCCGCATCATGTTCGAGCTCGACGGCGTGCCGGTCGAACTCGCTCGTGAGGCTCTGGCCCTCGCGGCCGCCAAGCTGCCGATCAAGACCAAGTTCATCGAACGCATCGCCGAATAAGGGAGCAGGCACCATGAAATCCTCTGAGCGCCTGTCCGACATCAAGGCGATGTCCGATGACCAGCTTTCGGACGAAGTCCAGAAGCTGAAAAAGGAACAGTTAAACCTCCGCTTCCAGCGCGCCACGGGCCAGCTGGAAAACAGCTCCCGTGTCCGGGTCGTCCGCCGCGATATCGCGCGGGTCAAGACCATTGCGGCGCAGAAGCGCAGCGCCAAGTAACGGGTGATTTGAGATGCCGAAGCGTATCCTCCAGGGCACTGTCGTCAGCGACAAGCAGGAAAAGACCGTGGTGGTGAAGGTGGAGCGCCGCTTCACCCATCCGCTGCTGAAGAAGACCGTGCGTCGGACCAAGAACTACCACGCGCATGACGAGGGTCGTCAGTTCAAGGTCGGCGACATGGTGTCAATCGAGGAAACCCGTCCGATCTCGCGTTTAAAGCGCTGGGCCGTGCTGCCGCGCGCCGCCGTCGCCACTTCGGGCGAGACACAGGCGTAATTCTCTTGTATGAGGCGGCAACCCCGCCTTAAAGCAGGTTGTGGCCTCCCTCCTTTGCGACAGCAGGGGAGGGCGGTTCGCGTTAGGCGGTCGGTCCTTTCGTGATTGTACGACATGTGGAGCCGAGGCTTGCCCCGACGGCTTCACGTTCGCTTGCTCGTAAGAGCAGGCCGAGAGGGCACCTCGCGCCGGGCAACCGGGGCGACAACAATCATCTGAGTTTCCCTCCGTGGCCTTCGGGTTCACAGGGTCCGGGAAAGATCGAAAGGCTTGAGCCATGATTCAGATGCAGACAAACCTGGACGTCGCGGACAATTCCGGCGCGCGCCGAGTTATGTGCATCAAGGTGCTGGGTGGTTCCAAAAGGAAGTACGCCGGCGTAGGTGATATCATTGTGGTCTCCATCAAGGAGGCCATTCCGCGCGGTCGCGTGAAGAAGGGTGATGTCATGAAGGCCGTGGTGGTTCGGACCGCCAAGGACATCCAACGCGCTGACGGCTCCGTCATCCGCTTCGACACCAACGCCGCCGTACTGATCAACAATCAGTCCGAGCCGGTTGGCACCCGCATCTTCGGACCGGTGCCGCGCGAGCTTCGCGCCAAGAACCACATGAAGATCATCTCGCTCGCGCCGGAGGTGCTGTAATGGCTGCCAAGATCAAGAAGGGCGACAAGGTCATCGTTCTTGCCGGACGCGACAAGGGTCGGGACGGCGAAGTTCTTGAGGTTTACCCCAAGGAGGACCGGGCGCGTGTCGGTGGCATCAACATGGTGAAGCGCCACACGAAGCAGACCCAGACCGAACAGGGCGGCATTATCTCGAAGGAAGCCCCCATTCACCTGTCCAACCTCTCGCTGATGGATAAGGCCGGCAAGCCGGTCCGCGTCGGCTTCAAGGTGATGGATGACGGCCGCAAGGTGCGGGTTGCGAAGAAGTCGGGAGAGTTGATCGATGGCTGAGGCGAAAACCAAAAGCTCCGCCCCGGCCCCCGGCAAGATTGCCCGTGGCTCGGTCGGTCAGTTCGACACCTCCGTCGCGTCCGCTCCGCCGCAGGGCTACCAGCCCCGGCTGAAGCAGCTCTACCAGGACGAAATCCGGCAGAAGCTGACGCAAGAATTCGGTTACAAGAACGTCTTCGCGGTGCCGAAGATCGACAAGATCGTGCTCAACATGGGCGTTGGCGAGGCGGTGAGCGACACCAAGAAGGTGTCGACCGCAGCAGCCGACCTCGCGCTGATCGCCGGTCAGAAGCCGGTCATTACCCACGCCCGGAAGGCCATCTCGACCTTCAAGGTGCGCGAGAACATGCCGCTCGGCGCCAAGGTGACGCTGCGTGGCACTCGGATGTACGAGTTCCTGGACCGTCTGACCACGATCGCGCTGCCGCGCGTGCGTGACTTCCGCGGCCTGAACCCGAAGAGCTTTGATGGTCGTGGCAACTACGCCATGGGCATCAAGGAACATATCATCTTTCCCGAGATCGACTACGACAAGGTCGAAACCGTCATCGGCATGGACGTGATCGTGTGCACCACCGCCAAGACCGATGAGGAGGCTCGCGCGCTCCTCAAGGCCTTCAACTTCCCGTTCCGGCAGTGAGCGGCGGCCCTGAGGGGTCGCACCACGCTCAAACGCGGACACCAAGGACGTAGGACATGGCAAAGAAAAGTTCAGTTGAGAAGAACAACAACCGCAAGGCTCTCGTCGAGCGTCTGGCGCCCAAGCGTCTGGCCCTGAAGAAGGTCGCCGCCGATCAGAGCCTCTCGATGGAAGAGCGGTTCGAGGCACGCCTCAAGCTTGCCGAGATGCCGCGGAACTCGGCGTCGATCCGGGTTCGGAACCGTTGCGAAGTCTCGGGCCGGTCGCGCTCGGTGTATCGCAAGATGAAGATGTCGCGCATCGCGCTTCGGGAATTGGGCAACAAGGGCCTGATCCCGGGCCTCGTGAAGTCCAGCTGGTAAGGGGAGCCTCAGATGGTCAATGATCCACTGGGCGATATGCTCACCCGCATCCGCAACGCCGGGATGCGCCGCAAGGGGAAAGTTTCGACCCCGGGTTCCAAGCTGCGTGCGTCCGTGCTCGATGTGCTCGAGCAGGAAGGTTACATCCGCGGTTATTCGCAGACCGACCTCGGCAACGGCCGGACGGAATTCGATATTGAGCTGAAGTACTTCGATGGCCTGCCGGTCATCAAGGAAATCCAGCGCGTGTCGAAGCCCGGTCGCCGGGTCTACTCGGCCGTCACCCAGATGCCGCGCGTCGCCAACGGCCTCGGCATTACCATCATGTCGACGCCCAAGGGCGTCATGGCGGATCACATCGCTCGCGAACAGAATGTTGGCGGCGAAGTGCTCTGCAAGGTGTTCTGAGCGAACGGCCGGGAAGGATCACATCATGTCTCGAGTCGGAAAAAAGGCGGTCCCGGTGCCCAAGGGCGTCACCGCAACCGTCACAGGCCAGACGGTGTCCGTAAAGGGCGCCAAGGGCGAGCTCAGCTTCACGGTGCCGGACGATTGCTCCGTCACCTTCGCCAATGACGAGATCAAGGTCGACCCGCGCTCGGATTCGAAGCGCGCGCAGGCCATGTGGGGTACGTCGCGCGCGCAGATCAACAACATCGTGACCGGCGTCACCGCCGGATTCGAGCGGAAGTTGGAGATCACCGGCGTCGGCTACAAGGCGGCTGTTGCGGGCAAGAACCTGCAACTGTCGCTCGGCTACAGCCACGACATCACCTTTCCGATCCCGGAAGGCCTGACCATCGTGGCGCCGCGTCCGACCGAACTGATCATCAGCGGCAACGACAAGCGCACCGTGGGCCAGACGGCCTCGGAGATCCGCGCCCTGCGTCCGCCGGAGCCCTATAAGGGCAAGGGTGTGAAGTATGCTGGCGAGTTCATCTTCCGCAAGGAAGGCAAGAAGAAGTAAGGAGGCCTGATATGACCAAGCTCAACCAGGCCGAACGGCGCGCCCAGCGCGTCCGCCGCGCCATCAAGGCCACGGGGCGGCTCCGCCTTTCCGTGCATCGTTCGTCGAAGCAGATCTATGCGCAGATCATCGACGACGCCAAGGGTGAGACCCTGGTGTCGGCCTCGACGCTCGAGAAGGGGAACCGCGAAACCCTGAAGACGGGTGCCAATGTCGAGGCCGCTAAGGTGGTGGGCGAGCAGCTCGCCAAGAAGGCGATCGAGAAGGGTATCTCGGAAGTCGTCTTCGATCGTGGGCAGTTCATGTACCACGGCCGGATCAAGGCTGTGGCCGAGGGGGCCCGCGAGGGTGGCCTGAAGTTCTGACGCCACGTTTTCTTCGGGGCGCTACAATACCAAAAGGGAGTTCAGGCCGTAGCCTGAGCTCCCTTTTTTGTGTCAGGTGTCTTAGGGCGCTGTCCTGCGTGGGTGTCAGGAGTGGGGCGGCCGATCGAGGACCGCCCGTCGTTTTGCGACTGTCAGCGATCAGGCGGCGAGGCGATTGACCTCCGCGTCAGCCAGGGCGGTCAGCTTGGCGTCCGCATCCTTCTCGTCCTTCAGGTTCTTCTCGAGCACGGCAGCACAATCGGCGCGACCAAGCCTCTTGGCCCAGGCGACGAGCGTGCCGTAGCGCGTCATCTCGTAATGCTCGACCGCCTGGGCGGCCGCGATCAGCGCCGCATCCAGCACCTGCTTATCGGCCACCTCGCCAGCCACCTCTTCGGCTTCCTTGATGATGCCGTCGATCGCCGGACAGGTCACGGCCTCGACCGCGACGCCATGCATGCGGAACACCTCTTCGACGTTCTTGATATGCGTTTCGGTCTGGGTCAGGTGCAGCTCGAACCCTTCCTTCAGCGCAGCATTCGTCGCCTTCTTGATCATCTGGGGCAGCGCCTTGGCGATGCGATTTTCGGCGTAATAGATGTCCTTCAGCTGATGGACGAAGAGGTCGTTCAGCGTCTTGATGTCCTTGGTGAACAGGCCCATGCTCGTACTCCAATGGCAGCACATCGTGCGCCGCGTGCACGACTTCAATCGCCACGCTGGCATTCGGTTACCCGCCTCTCGACAACGTGACGGCTGGCGACATGGGTTTGCAAGACGCCAGCGTGGCCGATCCGATGGCCGGAGCGTCCCAACGACGACGCGTCGGTGCGGTTCTGGGCAGTTCCGCCGGCAATCTCATCGAGTGGTACGACTTCTACGCCTACGCCTTCACCCAATTGTATTTCGCGGCAGCCTTCGTGCCAGGCGGCGATGCGACGACCCGGCTACTCTACACCTCGGGCATCTTCGCGGTCGGCTTCTTCATGCGTCCCGTGGGTGGTTGGCTGTTCGGCAGCTTGGCTGACCGGTACGGCCGGCGTACCTCCATGATGGTGTCGGTGTTGTTGATGTGCGGCGGGTCGTTGGCCGTGGCGGTGCTGCCCACCTACCAGCAGATCGGTATGGCGGCGCCGGTGTTGCTGTTGCTTGCGCGCCTGCTGCAGGGACTGTCGGTCGGCGGCGAATACGGTACGGCGGCCACCTACATGAGCGAGGTGGCGCTGCCTGGCCGGCGCGGATTCTATAGCTCGTTCCAATACGTGACGCTGATCGGCGGCCAGTTGCTGGCCTCTCTCGTGGTGGTGGGGCTCCAGCAAGGCCTGTCGGACGCGGCCTTGCAGCAATGGGGTTGGCGCATCCCCTTCGCGCTCGGGGCTGTGGGTGCCCTCGTGGTGTTCGTCTTGCGACGCGCCCTGCCGGAAACCCTGACCGAGACCGGGCGAGACAGCCGGGAGGCGGGGTCGGTCCGAGCCCTGTTCCGATATCATCGCAAACCCTTCCTGGTCGTGCTGGGCTACACGGCCGGTGGCTCGCTCAGCTTCTACGTTTTCACCACCTACATGCAGAAATATCTGGTCAACACGGCCGGGATGAACGATCGCACCGCCAACTGGGTCATGACGGCGGTGTTGTTCACCTACATGCTGCTGCAGCCCGCCTTCGGCCTGCTGTCCGACCGTATCGGTCGGCGCGCTTCGATGCTGACCTTCGGCGCGTTGTCGACCTTGGGAACGATCCCGCTGATGCTGGTGATCGGCCATGTGACGCAGCCGTGTTCGCCTATGGGCTCGTCACGGCGGCGCTCTGCATCGTGTCGTTCTACACGGCGATTGCCGGCATCGTGAAAGCCGAGATGTTTCCACCCGAGCTCCGCGCCCTCGGCGTGGGCCTGTCCTATGCGGTGGCCAACGCGCTGTTCGGCGGCACCGCCGAATATGTGGCGCTGCCGTTCAAGGGCGCCGGCCACGAGTCCTGGTTCTTCGGCTATGCGACTGTGCTCTGCGGCGTTGCCTTCGCGACCGCCTATGCCTTTCTGCCGCGCCGGGCTGCCCACCTTCAGGATGTTTGATCGCCGACCAATGTGGGGTTCCAACCGCCAAATCGATTTTGGGGCTTGAGCTTCACCCAGCCTCCCGCTATACACCCGCCATCGCCGGCCGTCATCGAGACGCCCGCCGCATCGCAGATCGTCCCAACGATCATTGCGTCAAGACAGTGGGGCCATAGCTCAGTTGGGAGAGCGCTTCAATGGCATTGAAGAGGTCGTCGGTTCGATTCCGTCTGGCTCCACCAATCATCAGCTCTTCTGATAGTTAGCCGCTACTAGTTCGCGGCGTTTGTTGCTTGTGTGTTAAGCCCTGGCTCTTCACTTTTGCAATGCCGCTGCCCGCTGAAATACCTTCAGCCAAGCGCCTTGCGACACCGTATCGACCTCGTGTGCCCATGATGGCCTTGGCTGGGCTCAGCTTAGTCTAGGCGAGCGATTCGGTTCTCGCCTTGGCGATGGCTCCGGCCAACACGGAGGCGTCCTGAGCGCCCGGTACGGCATATTTCCCGGCAAAGATGAAGAACGGCACGCCGCTGACACCGAGTCGCACCGCGCTGGCGATCTCGGCCCGGGTATCGGCCTCGTCGGTCCCGCTCATCAACAGGCGATGCACAAGGGTCGCATCGAGGCCCGCAGTGCCGGCCAGGCCCACAAGGATCTTCCGGTCGCCGATGTCCTGGCCTTCGATGAAGTAGGCCGAGAACAGGGCCTCCACCACGGCCTCCTGCCGGCCGGTCGTGGCGGCCCAGCGGATCAGGCGGTGGGCATCGAGCGTGTTGGGCGCGCGGCTGATACGATCGAACGCGAAGGGGATGCCGACGGCGGCGCCGGTCTCGGTCAGGCGATCGTGGATCGCGTCGATTTTGACTTGGTCGCCCAGTTTGTTCTGCAGATAGGCCTGCCGCTCGAGCCCTGTCGGCGGCACGGTCGGATCAAGCTGGAAGGGCCGCCAGTGAATGGCGACCGGGCCGTCGGCCATGGCCACCGCAGCCTCTAGCCGACGCTTGCCGAGATAGCACCAGGGGCAGACCACGTCCGACACGACGTCGATCGTCACGATGCCGCCGTCGAGTGCCGCGCGGGCCGGGGAAGGGTCTGGTTCGGTCATGGCTGGCGCCACCAGGTTTCGCTCGGCGTCACATTGGAGACCCCGAACAGCGGGAAGCGCTCAGGATGGCCGAGCCGCGACCAATAGGCGATCCATTGCTCCTTCGTGTGGTACAGCGGCACGATATAGAAGCCCGACAACAAAACCCGATCATAGGCCCGCACAGCGGCCACGAAATCCTCATGGGTACGGGCCGCCAGCATGGCGGCGATCAGGGCATCGAGGGCGGGTGAGCGGGCACCGGCGAGGTTGTAGGAGGCCGGCTGGTCGGCGCTTGCCGAAGACCAGCGCGAGCGCTGTTCCATGCCGGGCGACGGCGACGCCGTCCAGGTGCCGAACATCAGGTCGAACTCGAAGCTTTGCCGTCGCCGCTGATATTGCACCTCGTCGACGGTGCGCACCGTGAGCGTCACGCCGATGCGGCGCAAGCTGTCGGCGTAGATCAGGGCCAGCCGCTCCTGATGCCGGTCGGCCGCCATGATCTCGAGGGCGAGCGGAGTTCCTTTGGCATCGACCAGCGTCGAGCCATTGAGCCGGTAGCCGGCCTTTCCCAGCAGGGTCAGGGCCGCCTCGGCCTGGTGCCGGTCGCGGCCGGAGCCATCGGAGCGCGGCGGCGTCCAGGTGCCGGCCATGATGTCGGGTCGCACGGCATCCGGGAAGGGCGCCAGCAGGGCCCGCTCGCGGCCGTCGGCGGGGCGCCCGGCCGACGACAGTTCGCTATCGGCGAAGAAGCTGCCGGTGCGGGTGTAAAGGCCGCCGAACAGGTTCTGGTCGAGCCACTCGAAATCGAACATCTGGCCGAGCGCTTCCCGGACCCGGATGTCGTCGAGCGGCGCCCGGCGCGTGTTGAAGGCGATGCCCTCCATGCCCTTCGGCAGGCCGGATGGGATCGCCTGCTTGGTGATGCGACCGTCGCGCACCGCCGGAATGTCGTAGCCGGTCAGCCAGCGGGTCGGCTCGGTCTCGATGCGATAATCGCAAAGGCCGGCCTTGAAGGCTTCGAACAGGCCGTTGGCGTCGCGGTAATAGGTCAGCGCGACCGTGTCGAAATTGAAGAAGCCGCGCCGCACCGGCAGGTCCTTGGCCCAATAATGCGGGTCGCGCGTCAGCGTCAGCTTCTGGCCCGGATCGACCGCGGTGATCCGGTAGGGGCCGCTCGACACCGGTGGCACCAGCGTGGCGTTATCGAAATGCCCGGCATCGGTGTGCTGCTTCGACAACACCGGCATCAACCCGAGCGTCAACGGCATCTCGCGGTCGTCGAGGCCCGTGAGGTCGAACCGCACCGTGAGGGGGTCGGGTGCCGAAACGGTGTGAACAAGCCCGAAGGCGGCGCGTTGCTGCGGCCGCCCATGCCGCTTCAACAGGTCGAAGCTGAACAGCACGTCCTCGGCCCGGATCGGCGTGCCGTCCGAAAAATGTGCCGACGGATCGAGGTGGAAGGTGACGAACGAACGGGCCTCGTCGGTGTCGAGCGATCGGGCGATCAGGCCGTAGAGCGTGAACGGCTCGTCGGGCGAGCGCGTCATCAAGCTCTCGTAAACGTTGGTCACCATGCCCTGGGCGGTGGAGCCCGCCTTCAGGTTGAAGGGATTCAGGCTGTCGAACGTCCCCAGGAAGCAGAGCGACACGCGACCACCCTTGGGGGCCGCCGGATCGACGAACGGGAGCGCCGCGAAGGGGGCCATCAGGGCCGGCGTGCCATGCGACGCGATCGCTTCATCGGCCATGGCGCGGCCCGCGAGCCCGGTCGCGATCACCCCGATTCCCAAAAGACCGCGAAGCATCACCATGCCCCGCCTCATGGCCTGCGCGACCCGGTCGTGCAAGGGATTTGCGGGCTCTGGCCACGCCCCGCCCGACCCGCTAAGACAGCCGTCACCTTATCGCCTCATTGGCGGATGAAGAGCACGCGATTCCCCGGGACGGACGGCACGACACACGTCTCGACGTGGTCGGCTCCGACCATCCGGCGCCGGACCACCAAGGTTTTTTGAGAAGGATCAGGGATGCAGTTTCGTTCAACCTGCTTGGCCGTCACGGCCCTCGCGGGGCTTGCCGGCCTCACCGGCCAGGCCTTTGCCCAATCGAAGCCCGCCGCCGCGCCGGCCGCGGCAGCCCCGGCCCCTGCGGCCGGCCAGCAGCCGCAAGGCCCGGTCAAGCTCGACCTCATCTCCACCGGCTCCGACTGGGTGAAGGTGTGCGGTCAGGATTCCGGCAACGGCAAGAAGATCTGCTACACGACGCGCGACTTCTCCACCGCGGCCGACCAGCCGCCCGCCATCGCGCTCGCGGTTTACGACGTGACGGGCGACGACAGCCGCGTGTTCCGCCTGCTGACGCCGGTCGGGCTGCTGATCAAGCCCGGCTTCCGGTATTCGGTCGACAAGGGCGCCCAGGTCGACGGCCAGTTCGAGATCTGCATGCCGAACGGCTGCTTCGCGGAAACCCGCATCAAGGGCCCGCAGGTCGACGCGCTGAAGAAGGGCACCACGCTGAACGTCGCGTTCAAGAATTCGGCCAACAACGAAGTGACCTTCACGATGCCGCTCGCCGGCTTCGGCAAGGCCTTCGACGGCGCCGCGATCGACCCGAAGGTGCTGCAGGCCAAGCAGGAGCAGATGCAGCAGGACCTGCAGAAGCAGCTGGAGGCCAAGGCCCAGGCGCAGCGCCAGCAGCTCGAGCAGAGCGGCGCCGCCAAGCCCGCGACCCCGGCCGCACCTGCCGCCGCCGCCCCGGCCGCGAAGTAAGGATTGGGTGGGCGGCTACAGGCCGCCCACCACCCTTAATGGCCCTGTGCGGCCTTGACCTGGTAAGACCCGTCGTCCCGTCGCTCGAACATTTCGCCGATCTGCGGATGGCGCAGCGGCTCCGCCGAGGCGTCGGGCAGCAGGTTCTGTTCCGACACGTAAGCGACGTATTCGGTGTCGTGGTTCTCGGCGAACAGATGATAGAACGGCTGGTCCTTGATGGGCCGCATGTTCTCGGGGATGGCAAGCCACCATTCTTCCGTATTGGCGAAGACGGGGTCCACATCGTAGATGACGCCGCGGAAGGGGTAGCGCCGATGGCGGACCACCTGTCCGATGCCGAATTTCGCCAACCGCTCCTGCATCACGTACTCCGCCACTCGGGGTTTGCCAGCAGCCAGCATCGTGAGGGTTTTCGATAAACCCTCGATCGCCGGTGCGGCCATCCGCATCCGTCAGGATGGCGATCACGCGACCATGATGCAACCTCCTCCGGCCCGTGGCGTGCCCGGGTGGCGCGACGGTCGCCGATCTGGCACAATCGGATCCGCACACCCATTTGGGAAAGGTCGGCGTCACGCCGGCACGCACAGGAGCCTGTTCATGGCCGGCAAGCCGTCCTTCAAAGTCATGACGCTGACCGACGCGGCGGCGGAGCGCATCCGCGAGATCGTCGAGGATGCCGATCGGCCACTGTTCGGCCTGCGGGTGGGGATCAAGAACGGCGGCTGCGCCGGCATGTCCTACACGATGGATTTCGCGGAAAGCGCCGAGAAATTCGACGAGGTGGTGGAGGACAAGGGCGCCCGGGTATTGATCGACCCGAAGGCGATCCTCTTTCTTCTCGGCACCCGTATGGATTTCAAGCGGGACAAGCTGGCGTCGGGCTTCGTCTTCGAGAACCCGAACCAGACCTCGGCCTGCGGTTGCGGCGAAAGCGTCGCCATCACGCCGGCCCAGCCCGAAGCCTTCGCGGCCGCAGCCTCGTAGTCTCGACCAAAGGCGGCAGGCTGTATGGACCCCCGCCTTTGGTCTGCCTTCCTGGGCGCCGTGACGGTGTTGATGCTGATCCCCGGGCCGAACGTCGCCCTGCTCGTGGCCAATACGGTGCGCCACGGGCTACGGCACGGGTTGACCACGATGGCAGGCGCCAACCTCGCCAATGGCACCCAGGCCGCCCTGGCGGGCCTCGGCCTGTGTACGCTGCTGGCCCAGCTCGGCGCCTGGTTGACGCTGTTGCGCTGGGTGGGCGTGATCTATCTTGTCGGCCTCGGACTGCGCGAGTGGCGCAGACCGCCGCTTGATCTAGCCTCCGTGGCGGCTGGCGACCAGCCGCTTGGCCCGACGTTCCGCCGGGCCGTTGTGGTGGGCGCCACCAATCCGAAGACGCTGTTCTTTTATGGCGCCTTGTTTCCGCAATTCATCAATGCCGGCGCGCCGCTCGGCCCGCAGGTCGCCATCCTGATCGCGACGCTGCTGGTCACGGCAGCCCTGGTGGATACGGGCTGGGCGCTGCTGGCCACCCGCCTGCGGCCGTGGCTGACGCGTCGCGCCCGGTTACGCAGCCGGATCACGGGAAGCCTGATGATCGGCGCTGGCGCGGCTCTCGCCCTGACCCGCACCAGCTAACAGGGCAGGCGGGCACAGCTTCCGGGGCCAACGAAGCCGTTTCATCGACTTCGCGCCCGTGACCGCATCGCCCTTTCGTTGATCCCGAACCGCGCTGTGACGCGGTTCGGGCCGTATCAGCTGTCCTTGAGGGGCGGCAGCTTGACGGCGCGCAACAGGAAGGACGGCACATGGTCGCCGAGGCCGACCACCGGCACGTCGTCCTCATCCTGCCAGCGGGACCGGCCGCGCGGCGCTTCGTGGCGCGCGCCGTCCGACCGCGACGCCTCACGGCGGGGCGCTTCCTGGCGTGACGCCTCTTGGCGGGGGCCCTCCTGGCGGGGTGCGTCCCGGCGGGGTGCCTCGCGGCGTGCGGATTCCCGGCGCTGCGGCTTCTCGCTATCCTGCGGCTTGCGGGTTTCCTTCTCCTCGGGCAACGCCGCCTCGACGCTGCGCTCGCGCTCCTTGCGGGGCGGGGAAGCCGAACGCTCGCCGCGGCCACCGTCTCGGGCCGTCCGACCCTCGCCGCGTCCCGATCGGGCGCTGTCGCGATGGCGCCGGCTGCGGGGCGGCCCCTCGGCTTCGACCTCGCCCTCCGGCGTTTCGGCCAGCGTCGCGCCTTCCCAGTCGATCTTGCGCTCGATCAGCTTTTCGATGTCGTCGATGTAACGGGTGTCGTCGCTGGTCACGATCGAATAGGCCGTTCCGAGGCGACCGGCGCGGCCCGTGCGGCCGATGCGGTGGACATAATCCTCCGGGTGGTGCGGCACGTCGAAGTTGAACACGTGGCTGACATCCGGAATGTCGAGGCCACGCGCCGCCACATCGGAACACACCAGCAGCGCCACGTCGCCGTTCCGGAAGGCGTCGAGCGACGCCATGCGGGACCGCTGGTCCATGTCGCCATGCAGCGACCCGACCGAAAACCCATGCTTCTCGAGCGACTTCGCCAGCAGCGCCACGTCGCGCTTGCGGTTGGAGAAGATGATGGCGTTCTTCAGGCCCTCGGCGCCCCGGATCAGGCGGCGCAGTGTTTCCCGCTTGGCGGCCCCGGAGGCGGAAGCCACGAGGCCCTGCGTGATGGCCGGGGCGGTCGAAGCCGCGCGGGCGATCTCGATCCGCACCGGATTCTGCAGGAACTGTTCGGTAATGCGGGTGATCTCGGGCGGCATGGTGGCCGAGAAGAACAAGGTCTGCCGCGTAAAGGGCACCAGCTTGCAGATCTTCTCGATGTCGGGGATGAAGCCCATGTCGAGCATGCGATCGGCTTCATCGATCACCAGAATGTCGATGCCGTTGAGCAGCAGCTTGCCGCGCTCGAAGAAGTCGATGAGGCGGCCCGGCGTTGCGATCAGCACGTCGGCGCCGCGCATGATCTTCTGTTCCTGCTCACCGAAAGCGACGCCGCCGATCAGCAGAGCCACGTTGAGCTTATGCTGGGCGCCGTATTTGTTGAAAGCTTCCTCGACCTGCGCGGCGAGTTCGCGCGTGGGTTCGAGGATCAGCGTCCGGGGCATGCGGGCCCGGGCGCGGCCCTGCTCCAGCCGGGACAACATCGGCAGCGTGAAGGCCGCCGTCTTGCCGGTCCCGGTCTGCGCGATGCCGAGAATGTCCCGGCCCTTCAACGCATGCGGAATGGCTTCCTGCTGGATCGGGGTGGGCGTCGTATAACCGGACGCCTGGACGGCCTGAACAACCTTGTCGCTCAATCCGAGGTCTTGAAAGCTCATGTGTCGCTATTCTGGCAGAGCCGATGCGGCGCCTCAAAGGTCGGGCGCGCCTGATAGCCGGCCATTTCTGCCAGCCGCGAAAACGGCGGAACCCCTCGTCCACACCGTCCCGGCCGACATAAGTGTTCTACCGTCAAAGTCAAGAATTAGGTTGACCTCGGCGCGGTTTTGCGTCTCGGCGCTGTGGATGGATCGCCGGCTGCTTCGGGACCGCACGGTCGAGCCGCCGGCCCAGCGAAGCGTCCTCGACGGACGGTGTACTGAATGTCGGCCGCCGACGGCGAGCCTTACAGGTCCACCAGCGCCGCCGCCTGCGGGGCGCGTTCCTGGATAAAGGCAAAGCGGGCTTCGGGCTTGTTGCCCATCAGCCGCTCCACGGCTGCCGCCGTGGTGTCCTCGCCTTCTTCCCGAGCCACCGCGATCTTCAACAGACTGCGCCGCATCGGATGCATGGTGGTGTCGCGCAGGTCTTGCATCGGCATTTCGCCGAGACCCTTGAAGCGGCTGATCTCCACCTTGCCCTTCATGGCTTTGATCAACCGGTCCTTGTCGGCATCGTCGCGGGCGTAGACGGATTTCGTGCCCTGGGTCAGCCGGTAGAGGGGCGGCAGCGCGATGAACAGGTGGCCGGCTTCGATCAACTTCGGCATCTGCCGGAAGAAGAAGGTGATCAACAGCGACGCGATATGGGCGCCGTCCACGTCAGCGTCCGTCATGATGATGATCTTGTCGTAGCGCAGGTCGCCGTCGCGGTAGTGTTGGCCGGTGCCGCAACCGAGAGCCTGCGACAGGTCGGCGAGCTGCTGGTTCGCGGCGAGCTTGTCCTTGGTGGCCGAAGCGACGTTGAGGATCTTGCCCCGGAGCGGCAGAACCGCCTGGCTGGCGCGATCGCGCGCCTGCTTGGCCGACCCGCCGGCCGAATCGCCTTCGACGATGAACAATTCCGACCCTTGCGCGGCGCTCATCGAGCAATCGGCCAGCTTGCCGGGCAGCCGCAGCTTGCGGGTCGCGGTCTTGCGGGCCACGTCCTTTTCGGCCCGGCGGCGCAGGCGCTCGTCGGCGCGCTCCAGGCTCCATTCAACGAGCTTCAGGGCCTGCGACGGCATCGAGGCCAGCCAATGGTCGAAGCTGTCCCGAAGCGCGGCATCGACGATGCGGGCCGCCTCGACGGTCATCAGCCGGCCCTTGTTCTGTCCCTGGAACTCCGGTTCGCGGATGAACACCGACAGGAGCGCGGCGCAATTCAGCATCACGTCGTCGGCCGTCACGGTGGCGAAGCGCTTGGCCTGTCCGATGCGCTCGGCGTGGTCCTTCAGCCCGCGCAACAGCACGGCCCTGAGGCCCGTTTCGTGGGTGCCGCCAAGCGCGGTCGGGATGGTGTTGCAGTAGGAATGCACGAAGCCGTCGTCGTCGGCGAGCCAGGCCACCGCCCATTCGACCGAGCCATGGCCGGCGGGCTTCGTCACCTTGCCGGCGAAGAACTGGTCGGCCACGAAGCTGCGGCCTTCCGTGTCCTGGGCCAGGTAGTCCTTCAGCCCGGCCGGGAACTTGAAGGTGGCCTCGGCCGGGATCGATTTGCCGGCGACGAGCTCCGGGGCGCAATGCCAGCGGATTTCGACGCCGCCGAACAGATACGCTTTCGAGCGCGACATGCGGAACAACCGCGCCGGGTCGAGCGTCGCCTCCGCGCCGAAGATCGTCGGATCGGGGGTGAAGCGCACCCGGGTGCCGCGGCGGTTCGGCGCGCGGCCGACCGTTTCCAATGGCCCCAGCACCAGGCCGCGGGCGAAGCTCTGGCGATACAGCATCTGGCCGCGCGCCACCTCGACGTCGAGCCGCTCGGACAGCGCATTCACCACCGAAACGCCGACACCGTGCAGGCCGCCGGAGGTCTGATAGGCGCCCGAGTCGAATTTGCCACCCGCATGCAGCGTCGTCATGATGACTTCGAGGGCGGATTTGTCGGGAAACTTCGGGTGCGGGTCGACCGGGATGCCGCGGCCGTTGTCGGTCACAGTGACGCGGTTGCCGGGCTCGATCGTCACCTCGATGAAGGTGGCGTGGCCCGCCACGGCCTCGTCCATGGCATTGTCGATCACCTCGGCGAACAGGTGGTGCAGCCCCGATTCGTCGGTGCCGCCGATATACATGCCGGGCCGCCGCCGCACCGGCTCAAGCCCTTCCAGCACCTCGATGGAGGCGGCCGTATAGCCGGCCTCGCCCGGCGTTCCGGTGGCGATCGGCTCGACCGGGCGGCGCGCGCGCGCCGGGGCGGGACGTGTTTCGCGTGCCTCCGGGCTCCGCTCACCTTCGCCGAACAGGTCGTTGTCGTCCATCGCCATCCTACTTCCGCAGCGTCCTTACCATCTAGGGGATCGTGTTGCGCGGCCCCGCTTCCTCATTCCGGGGCGGCAAAGCCGGGTCCGGCTCTGCGCTTCGCTCCGGCCGGAATGAGGGCCAGGGCCCGCTTCGCCCTCGCGGCCCGCACGCAAATCCACTATGCCACACATCGGTGCGAAACAGTGAACAAATCGGAAACGAAGGCCGGAGATCCGTGACGTCCCACCCGTTCTTCCTGAATGTCGAGCAGTCTTTCCTCGGCGCCTCCTGGCGCGAGCGGCTGGATGCCGGCGGCCTCGGCCAGGCGCTGGCGCTCAGCCAGCATCATGGCTTGAGCGATCTGCTGGCCCGGGTGCTGGCCGGGCGCGGCGTCACGGTGGAGTCGTGTTCGAGCCATATGGCCCCGACTCTGCGGGCCCTGATGCCGGACCCCGACACGGTGGTCGACATGCCGGCCGCGGTGGAGCGGCTGGCCGCCGCCGTGACCCGGCGCGAGCGGGTGGCGGTGTTCGGCGACTACGATGTCGACGGCGCCACCTCGGCGGCGCTGTTGGCCTCCTATCTGCGGCGGGCTGGGCTCGACCCGATGGTCCACATCCCCGACCGGGTGTCCGAAGGCTACGGCCCCAACGGCCCCGCCATCGGGCGGCTGGCCCAGGCCGGCGCCACGCTGCTGGTCACGGTGGATTGCGGCACCGGCAGCCCGGAAGCCCTCACTGAGGCGCGCCGCCTCGGCCTCGACACGGTGGTGATCGACCATCATCGCGCCACGGCGGCGTTGCCGCCGGCGGTCGCGGTGGTGAACGCCAACCGGCAGGACGACCTGTCGGGCCTCGGTCACCTGTGCGCCGCCGGCATGGTGTTCATGGTGCTGGTGGCGCTGCAGCGGCGGTTGAAGGCACAAGGGTTCTGGAACAAGCGCCCCCTGCCGGACCTGTTGGCGGAGCTCGACCTCGTGGCGCTCGGCACGGTGGCCGACGTGGTGCCGCTCACCGGGCTCAATCGCGCCTTCGTGGCCCAGGGGCTCGCGGTGATGCGGGATCGCGCCCGACCGGGCCTGCGGGCCCTATTCGACGTCGCGGGGGCCGATGGGCCGCCCACCGCCTATCATCTCGGCTTCCTGATCGGGCCGCGCATCAACGCGGGCGGCCGCATCGGCGATGCGGCGCTCGGCGCCCGGCTGCTGATGACCGACGACCCCGTCGAGGCCGCCCGCATCGCGGCCGACCTCGACCGCCTCAACCGCGAGCGCCGCGTCGTCGAGGGCGCGGCCGTCGACGAGGCCGAAGCCGATGCCATCCTGGCCTTCGCGGGCGACGCGCCCGAAGGCCGGACGGTCGTCTGCGCCGGCGAATCCTGGCACCCCGGCGTCGTTGGCCTGGTGGCGTCGCGGCTGCGTGAGCGCTTCAACCGGCCGTGCTTCGCCTTGGCGGTCGATGGTGCGCGGGCCACCGGCTCGGGCCGCTCGATTCCGGGCGTCGATCTCGGCCGTGTCGTGCACGAAGCGGTGGCGTCGGGCTTGTTGATCAAGGGGGGCGGCCACGCCATGGCGGCCGGCGTGACGCTGATGACCGACCGCATCGACGCGTTCCGCGCCTTTCTGGATAGCGCCGTGGGCGACGCGGTGGCGCAAGCCCGTCAGGCTGCGGCGCTGCAGGTCGACGCCGTGCTGACCGCGCGGGCGCTGACGACCGAGCTCGTGGGCACGCTCGACGGCGCCGGGCCTTTCGGGGCCGGCAATCCCGAACCCGTCATCGCGCTGGCGACGCACCAGCTGCGCGCCGTGCAGCCCGTCGGCACCGACCACCTGCGCTTGACCGTCGAGGCCGGCGACGGCGCGCGGTTGTCGGCCATCGCGTTCCGGTCCGCCGGCACGGCTCTCGGCGAAGGGCTGCGGGCGGCGCTCGGCCGCCCGGTGCATCTCGCCGGCACGCTGACGGTCAACCGCCACGGCGGCGCCGGGCGGGCGGAGCTGCGGGTGCTGGATGCCGCGCTCGCTTGAAACCGCTCAGGCGCCTTCGGGAAGCGGATCGCCCGCATCGGTTCGCAGCAGGTCGCCCGCGACCGTAGGGTCGCTCAGCACGGCCTTGGCCCGTGCCCGGTCGAGGTCGCCCTCCCAAGCGGCCACCACGATGGTTGCGACGCAATTGCCCAGCAGGTTGCCGGCCGCGCGGGCCATGCCGATGAACCAGTCGACCGACAAAACCAGTACCAGGCCGATGGCCGGGATGCTCGGCACGGCATTCAAGGTCGCGGCCAGGATCACGATGGCCGACCCCGGAATGCCGTGAGCGCCCTTCGAGGTGACGAGCGAGATCGCCAGGACCAGCAGCAGGTCGCCGAGCGACAGCGGCGTGTTGGTGGCCTGGGCAATGAACACCACAGCGAGCGTCAGATAGATCGAGAAGGCGTCGAGATTGAACGAATAGCCGGTCGGCACCACGAGGCCGACCACGGAGGGCTTCACGCCAAGGATCTCGAGCTTGCGCATCACCTGCGGCAGCACCGCATCCGACGAGGCGGTGCCGAGCACGATGGCGAGTTCGGCCCTGAAGAAGGCGATAAGGCGAAGGATGCTGAGCCCGGTGAGCCGCATCACGGCCCCGAGCACGATCAGCACGAACAGCGCCACGGCCGCATAGAACAACGCCACCAGCGACAGGAGTTGGGCCAGCGACCCCGCCCCGTAGCGGCCCACCGTATAGGAGACGGCGCCGAACACCCCGAGCGGCGCCACCCTGACGACGAGCCCCATCGCCTTGAACAGCACGGACGAGAGCGCCCCCACCATGTCGGTGACGGCCTGCCCGGCGCGGCCGCCGACGAGCGACAGGCTGACGCCGAACAGGATTGCGAAGACCAGCACCTGCAGCACGTCGTTGCGCGCAAAGGCGTCAAAGGCCGTGGTCGGGATCAGGTTGAGCAGAAAGGCGCCCACCCCGCCGCCCTGCAGGTGGCGGGCATTGTCCTGAAAGGTGCCGAGCGCCTTTCCGTCAAGGGACGCAGGGTCGATGTTCATGCCCCGGCCCGGGCCGACCAGATAGGCCAGCAGCAGGCCGAGTCCGAGTGCCACCGTGGTCATGGCCTCGAAATACACCAGCGCCTTGAAGCCGACGCGGCCGACCTTCTTGAGGTCGCCCGTCGCCGCGATGCCGTGCACCACGACACAGAACACGATCGGCCCCACGATCATGCCGATGAGTTTCAGGAAGGCGTCGCTGAGGACCTTCAGGGTTTGAGCGCCCTCGGGAGCCACGATGCCGAACGCGACCCCCAGCACGAGCGCGACCGCCACCTGGGCGAACAAGGACGTGTGGAGCGACCGGGCCTTGGCGGGCGGGGCGGGGACGGACATGGGGCTTCCGGGGTTTCGAGCGGGTTTGGCCGCCAAGCAAACCCTACGCCATCGTGGGTCGATCCGGCGCCGCCGCTGAAAGACGGTCGGGCCAAGTGGGAAACCACGTGGCCCGATCAGGTCGTCGATCTCGCGGGACGTGAAGATCCGTCTCCGTCTCCGTCAGCAAGACCCAGACAGCTGCTAGCCTTCGCTCAAAGCCGGTCCCCGGGTCGCGTCTTCCTTCTCGATCGGGTCGAGCTTCACCACCTGTCCGCTGCTGGCGGCCCGGTAGATGGCCTCCATCAGCTTGTGGTCCTGCACGCCCTCTTCCCCCGGCGTGCGCGGCACTCGGCCGGTCCGCACGCATTCGGCCATGTGGTCCATCTCGAGGGCGAACTGGTTCTTGGCCGCGAGCCGGCGCTCGTCGACCGACTCGGCCTCGCCGTCGCGATGGGCGACGCTCAATCGGTGGCCCGTATACGCGAAGGCATTGTCGAACTGGATGGCGGCGCCTGGGGCGTGCAGCCCCATGCGGCGGCTTTCGTGCAGGCCGTAGCTGGCGAGGCAATTGGCGATGAGGCCGCTCGGGAAGCGCAGCGTGAAGCTGACCGTTTCCTCGACCTCCTTGAAGCGCGGATCGTTGGCACTGCTCCAGATGCGGGCCGAAATCTCCACCGGCTCCTCGCCCGAAATGAAGCGGGCACCGTTGAGGCAGTAAAGGCCGATATCCGGCAGGGCGCCGCCGCCCGCCAGGGCCTTGTTGAAGCGCCATTGGTCGGGCGCCGCCATGTTCTGCACGTTGACGGCGTCGATAAAGCCGGTGGCGCCGAAGGTCTTGCCGCGCACCAGCTTCTGGACGGCGCGGTTATAGGGCTCGTATTGGCAGCGATAGGCGATCATCAAGGTGCGGTTCGCCGCCTTGGCGGCGTCCACCATGGCCTGGGCATCGGCCGACCCGGTCGCCATCGGCTTTTCGCAAAGCACGTGCTTGCCGGCCCGGACGGCGCCGACAACGTACTCCTTGTGCAGCCCGTTGGGCGTCACGACGTAGACGACCTGGATCGCGGGATTGTTCTTCAGCCCGTCGAAATCGGCATACCCGTAGAGGGCCTCCGGCGAAACGCCATATTGGGCCGCCACCGCCTTGGCCTTGTCGGGCGTGCCGCTGACGAGCGCCACGAGCTTGGCCTGCTTGGTTTCGCCAAAGGCCGGCAGGATTTCCTCCAGCGACAGGCGTCCGAGGCCCACCACCGCGAAGCCGACGCGCTCGCCCGGCGGCAAGGGCGCGGGCGGCGGCCCGGCCGGGCGTTCTGTCGGGGCCGTCCAGGCGGGGAACTCCACCGTCCCGCCTTCGACCTTGCCGGTGTCGATGACGGGGGCGGCGAGCCCGCGCCGAAGCGTCGCGTCACCGCAGGCCGTCGCGCAGCATGGCGTCGGCGGTGCGCAAGCTGAGCGCCATGATGGTCAGGGCCGGATTGGCGGCCAGCGACGACGGGAACACCGAATTGTCGCAGATCCACAGGTTCGGCACATCGAAGGAGCGGCCCTCGGAGTCCACCACGGCACCGTCCCGGTCGTGCCCCATGCGGCAGGTGCCGATGGTGTGGGCGGAGCGCTCGAAGGTCCAGATGTCGCTGGCGCCCGCGGCTTCCCAGATCGATGTCATCAGCTTGGCGGCATGGCGGCTGATGGCCTTCTCGTTGTCGTGGTAGCCGAAGGTGATCTTGGGCTTCGGCAGGCCGATCGGATCGACCTCGTCCGACAATTCCAGCCGGTTGTCGTCATGCGGCAGGCATTCGCCGTTGATGCCGATGCCGGCCACGTGGTTGTAGCGGTGCAGGTAATCGAACAGGCTCTGGCCCCAGAGCCCCCGACCGCGCGTCACCTGGGCGGCCCAGGTGACCGGCAGGATGCCGAGGCTCTGCACCAGATAGCCGGCCTGAAAGTCGGCATCCTGCGGGCGCAGCATGTCCTCGGTGATCAGCGACGAGGGATAACCCTTGTTGGGCCGGGTCTCCGCCTCGAAGGTGCCCCACACCTGGGTGGCCACATGGGCCATGTAGTTGCGCCCGACCTGGCCGGAACTGTTGCCAAGGCCGGCATGCAGCATGAGGCGCGGCGTCTCGACGGCGCCGGCGCTGAGGATCAGGGCGGCGCAACGCTGGCGATGATCGGTGTCACCCTGCCGGTACACGACCGCGGTGATGCGACCGGCCTTATCGCGCTCGATCGTGTGGACGATCGCTTCGGGCCGGATCTCGGCCCCGTGGCTCACCGCCACCGGCAGGTAGGTGACGTCCATGCTGACCTTGGCGCCGTTGCGGCAGCCCTGGTGGCAATGGCCGCAATTGACGCAGGCCTGCCGCAACGGGCCGCCCTCCTGCTCGAAATCGCGTGACACCAGGGCGGCGGGCGCGTCGGCGGTGCGGATGCCGAGCCGCGAACAGGCCTCGGCCATGATCTCGGCCGAAGCGTTGCGCGGCACCGCGGGCAGCGGATAGCGCCGTCCGGGGTCCCACGGATAGTCGGCGGGCCCCGACACGCCGATGAAGCGCTCCACGTCCACGATGTAGCGGATCAACTCCTCATGGGCGACCGGCCAGTCGGCCCCGACGCCGAGCTCCGTCTTCAGGCGCAGGTCGCGGGCATCGGGCCGGGGCGTGAAGGCACCCCAGTGCAGCGTCGAGCCGCCGACTCCGACGCCGCTGTTGTTGCCGCCGAAGGCTTCCGGCATCGGGCCGCCCGACAGGCGCTCGCCGGTCCAGTAGATTTCGCTGGCCGCCACTTCGTCGGCCGGGTGCTGGTGCGGCTCCCAATTGGGGCCGGCTTCGAGCGCCACGACCTTCAGGCCGGCACGGGCCAACCGGGCCAGCAACGGCGCGCCGCCGGCGCCGGTGCCGACCACCACCGCATCGACGACCTCGTCATGGCCATAACGGCGTTGCGCGTCGAGCTTCATCGGTCGGTATCCATGGCGTGTGGTTCCCAGGGCTCGACCTTGCCGAGCCCGAGGGTGTGGAAGCCCTGCAGGCGAGGGCCGTCGCCGCCATAGCCGATGCCGCTATAGCCGTAGCGCGCCATGGCGAGCGGGTGAGACATGTAGACCCGCACGACATTGGCCCGCAGGTCTTCGAACCACAACGCCATCTGGTGCGGGCTCAGACGGTCGGGTCCGGGCGCCGGCTCGGTCGAGGCCTTGCCGTCGACCAAAGCCGACAAAAGGTCGTCCTGCCGTTCGGCGTCGAGCGCCTCGAAGCTAGACGCAAAGGTAGCCCGAGCCCGCTCCGCCAAAGTGTCGAGGCCGTGCCGATAGCTGTTCTGGTCGGACGGCAGGTCGGCGAAGCGCCAGCCGTCGCCCGGCTCGGTGGCGAGGCCCTCGTCGATCTCGGCCGCGATGTCGATGCGGGGCGCAGGTTGCGGCAGCACGCGGTCGACCACGGCGCGCAGCACCGCCATCTGGGCCGGCGTCATGGCCTTGGGGGAGCGGTTCGGATCGACCGGCTTTGCGCGGTCAAGCAGCAGCCCCCGCGTACGGGCGCTGACGCGATCGGAGGCGATGAACCGTCGGTAGTCCGGTGGGATCGCGGTGCCGCGCCCCAGCACATGGGTGGCGATCAACCCGGCCACCGCATCGGGGGCTTCGATCGGCAGCAGGTGGCCGACACCCGGCAGCACTTCCAGGGTCACGTCGGCGAAATGCCGGACCATCAAGCGTTGCTGCCCGTCCGGCCCGAGGTCGGCGTCCTTGTCTCCCGCGATCACCAGCGCGGGGGTGCGAAGGGTGCCGATGCGCTCTACCCAGTCTTCGCGGCTGCCGCTTTCGAGCCAAGCCGTCCAGGCGTCGCGGCTGAGGCGCAGGATCTCTGCGGCGGCGTGCCCGTTCGGCTCGGCATCGAGCGGCGCACCGACGGAACCGTCGATCAGGGTCTGGGCCTCCGTGCGGCTTTGCTCGGCATCGCCTGCGAACCAGGTAAGCATTTCGGCGCGCCGCGCGTCCTCCATGGGCTCGGGCGCCGGAGGGGACCCGGCCAGCAGCACCAGATGGGACAGGCCGGACAGTTCTGGCGCGCCGGCTTCGGCCATCTTGGCCACGGCGAGCGCCACCTTGGCGCCCATGCTGTGGCCGGCCAGCATCCAGCGGGCTGGCGCTTCTGCGCGAATGAGCCCGGCGACATGCTCGGCCATGGCGGCGACCGACGCACCCGGTTGATCGGCAGCGTCGCCGAAGCCCGGCAGGTCGAGGGCGAGAACGCGGACCTTAGGGGCGAGCCGCGCGGCCAAGGCATCCCAGCTGCGCCGGCTGCCGCCGAGCCAGTGGAGGCACACCAGCACCGGAGGCGCTTCCGGGTCCGACATCTGCGTGGTCTTTTGAGGCATTCCAACATCCCTGCGAGCGGCAACTAACGCGCGGCAGTCCGGGATGGTTGGGGCCTTAACAAATGCAATTCGCCGCACCCTGGCGGGCATCGGCGGCGAAAACTGCGATCGGGCGCTACAGAGAAGCACGCCGAACATGCAAGTTCGGTACGGAGGTCATACCTATCCGGCGTGCTTCACGGTAGCGCCCGAGATCAGTTTAGAGACCAATGATTAACATCCAATTGGAATTGACGGAAGCCGCAAGGTAGCAACCGCACCCCGATTTCTTGCCTTGGCACAGTTAAGTCAGTCGGGTGATGCAGTGATGGGCCAAGAGTGCACAGCAAATTGATGGTGCGCTGCGGTCGGGCCTTGCATCCGTGGTGGAACGGTGATGGCGAGCGAGCCGAAGCCCTGCCGTCTGCGCTTCCTTGACGCGGTTCCGGCCCGATCCTACCTGAAGGACAACGGCGCCGCAGATCGCGGCACCCATGCGAGCGAGGTTCATCATGGCCGATGCGAATGGCGCGACCCTGAAGGTCACGGATGCAAGCTTCCAGCAGGATGTCCTGCAATCGAGCGAGCCCGTTGTGGTCGATCTTTGGGCGGAATGGTGCGGCCCCTGCCGCATGATCGCTCCGGCGCTCGAGGAGATCGCGGGCGAGATGAAGGGCAAGGTGAAGGTGGTCAAGCTCAACATCGACGAGAACCCGGACACCACCACGCATTACGGCGTCCAGTCGATCCCCACCCTGTTGTTGTTCAAGAACGGCGAAGTCTTCTCCAAGAAGGTGGGCGCCGCGCCGAAGGGCGAGCTGCAGCGCTGGATCGCCTCGGCCATCTGAGCCCACGGGCGTCACCGAAAAACGAAAAGCCCGGCCTCGTGCCGGGCTTTTCGTTGATGCTCAGGTCAGCACGCCGAAGACCGGGCGCAAGGGTGCGGGCCGGTTCTCGTCGCCCAGCGTCTGCTTGAGGTCGATCTCGATGGTGCGGGTGATGGCCGTCATCGGGATCTCGTGCGTCGAGCGCGAGAACGGATCCTCAAGATGACGGCCGGACATGTCGAGCGTCAGGAACATCAACCCGATCACGGCCGACCCCAGGGGGGTCAGAAGGTTGAGTTCGGGCACGAAGCCGAACGGCAGCGCCAAACAATAGATGCTGACGAACACCCCGGGCAGCGCCGAATATTGGCGCGGCATCGGTGTGTTGCGGATGCGCTCGAGCCCGCCTTGCGCATTCGACAGGTCGCTCATGATGTCGTTGATGGCCGTCGCCTCGATCGAGTCGATGCGGTTCGCCCGCAACTCCTCCCCCACCATCTCGGCCATCCGGATGTGGAGCGCGAAGGGCACATTGGTGGCGCACTTCACGGCGTCGAGGTCGGCGTCCGACAGGAAGCGGCGAAGCTTGCGCGGCACGTCCTCGCGCCGCAGCGACATCCGCAACGCATGCACGAAGGCGATCTGGTGCTGGATGATGCGATGGCGCGCCTGCTGCGAGGCCGGGTTGGTCATCATGGCCGACAGCGAGCGCGCCAGGCTGCGGGAATGGTTTACCACGGCGCCCCAAAGGGTGCGAGCCTCCCACCAGCGCGCATAAGCGGCATTGTTGCGCAGGCCAAGGTAAACCGCGAGCCCGGTGCCGAGCAGCGGCAGGGGGATGGAGTTGGGCGTGATCCACGTCCAGCCCAGGCCCACATAGGCGATCGTCACCAGCAGATCGAGCACGAAGAACACGGCCAGGGGACGCCATGTCTCGTGAAGGATCTCACCAAAGCTCAGGTTCGGGCGAACCAGCATGGATCACGCGTCCTGTGACGCCGCAGCCTGCCCGATCGGCATGAAGCTCCGGGTGTCCGCATCGTAGCCGCGAACCTCGCCGTTGCCGATGCCGTAAACCCAGCCGAACAGCGCGACCTGATCGGTCGCCAGCGCAGCCGCGACCGACGGATGGGTGCCGAGGTGCTGCAGCTGGGTGACGACGTTCTGCTCGACCAGGGCCTGCACCTTGTCGTCATCCCCGAGGTCGCCCTGCGTCGCCTCGACCACGGTGCGGGCCGCCTCGGCATTGCGCAACCAGGACCGCACCGTCGGCATGTTGGCCAGGGCGGGATCGTCGATGTTCATCAGCCCCTTCATGGCACCGCAGTTCGAGTGACCGCAGATGACGATGTTCTTCACCTTCAGGGCCACGACCGCATATTCGATCACGGCCGACACGCCCCCCAGCATCTCGCCATAGGGCGGCACGATGTTGCCGATGTTACGACAGACGAAAAGGTCGCCGGGATCGGTCTGGGTCAGCATCTCGGGCACCACGCGGCTGTCCGCGCAGGTGATGAAGAGCGTGGCCGGGCTTTGGCCTTCGGCCAACTTCTCGAAGTGTTCGCGCTGTTCGGGAAAGACCTCCTCACGAAATGTCCTGACCCCGTCGAACAGTCGCTCCACCGCGGACTTATCATGGGTCTTGGAACGGTCGGTCGAGGTCGGCATCGATGGCTCCTGAACAGTCTATCGCGATGCACAATACCAGAGACCGCGCGCTTGTTGCGGCGTCCCTGGGATCCTGACAGAGATTTAATCGCTGCCGCTCATTTGGAAAGCCTTTTCCGGTCGGGACATGGCAGGGCAGAAAGCCTCGGGAGCTTGCCGATGCGTGTTGCGTCCGTCCGCGCCTTCCTGGCCGCGCATGCGCCCGACATCGCGATCCTCACCGTCGAAGGCAGCAGCGCCACCGTGGTTCTGGCGGCCGCGGCGCTTGGGGTGGAGCCGGCCCGCATCGCCAAGACCTTGTCGCTGCGTGTCGGCGCGGACGTGCTGCTTGTGGTCATGCGCGGCGACGCCCGGCTCGACAACGCCGAGGTGAAGGCGGCCTTCGGGGCGAAGCCGAGATTCCTCGACGCGAACGAGGCCCAGGCCCTTACCGGGCATCTCTTCGACAGCGTGCCCCCCGCCGCGGGCGCCACCAACACCGCGCTCCGCATCGCGCCCGAGCGCCTGGCGGGCTTGTCCGCGGCCACCTGGGTCGAGCTTTGCCGAATCACGTGAGCCCTCGGGCGACGCGGCCCGGTCCTTGTCTCGAAGACCGGCGTCATCTTAGCCCCCTCCGCCCGCTGGCGGGCGAAAGGAGCATTCCGGCTCAGGCTGCGAGGTTACGCAGCACGTAGGGCAGGATGCCGCCGTTGTTGAAGTATTCGAGCTCATCCATCGTATCGATGCGGCAGATCAACGGCACGCGATCCTGGCGACCGTCGCCGTGGGTGATGATCGCCTCCATCTCCATGCGGGGCTTCAGGCCGGACGACAGGCCGGCGATCGACACCGTTTCGCCGCCCTTGAGGTCGAGCTTGGCCCAGGTCATGCCGTCCTTGAAGGTCAGCGGCAGCACGCCCATGCCGACGAGGTTCGAGCGATGGATGCGCTCGAACGACTCGGTGATGACGGCCCGGACGCCGAGCAGCTTGGTGCCCTTCGCGGCCCAATCGCGCGACGATCCGGTGCCGTATTCCTTGCCGGCGAAGATGACCAGCGGCACGGCCTCCTGCTTGTAAAGCATCGCCGCATCGTAGATCGGCATCTGCTCGCCCGACGGGAAATGCTTGGTGAGGCCGCCTTCGACGCCCGGCACCATCTGGTTCTTGATGCGGATGTTGGCGAAGGTGCCCCGCATCATCACCTGATGGTTGCCGCGGCGGGTGCCGTATTGGTTGAAGTCGGCCGGGCGCACCTGATGCTCGAGCAGGTACGAGCCGGCCGGCGATGCCGCCTTGATGGAGCCTGCGGGCGAAATGTGGTCGGTGGTGATCGAATCGCCGAGCAGCGCCAGGATGCGGGCACCCTCGATGTCGGCCACAGGCGCCGGCGCCTTGGTCAGGCCCTCGAAATAAGGCGGGTTCTGCACATAGGTGGAGCCCGGCATCCAGCGGTAGGTTTCCCCTTCCGCCACCTCGACCTGCTGCCAGTGCTGGTCGCCCTGGAACACGTTGCCGTAGCGGTTGTGGAAGATCTCCTTGGTGACGGACTTCCTGTGCAGGTCCTCGACCTCCTGCTTGGATGGCCAGATGTCGCGCAGGTAGACGTCCTTGCCGTCCGAGCCCTGGCCGAGCGGCTCCGTGGCGAGGTCGACGTTGAGCGACCCCGCCAGCGCATAAGCCACCACCAGCGGCGGCGAGGCGAGATAGTTGGCCTTCACGTCCGGGTTGACGCGACCCTCGAAGTTCCGGTTGCCCGAGATCACGGCGGCCGCCACGATGTCGTGGTCGTTGATGGCAGTGGAGATCGCCGCCGGCAGCGGGCCGGAATTGCCGATGCAGGTCATGCAGCCGTAGCCCGTGAGGTTGAAGCCGAGCGCGTCGAGGTCGCCCTGCAGGCCGGACTTCTCGAGGTACTCGCCCACCACCTGAGAGCCGGGGCTGAGCGAGGTCTTCACCCAGGGCTTGGTCTTCAGGCCCTTGGCGACCGCCTTGCGGGCCAGGAGGCCGGCGCCCATCATCACGTTGGGGTTCGAGGTGTTGGTGCAGGACGTGATGGCGGCGATCACAACGTCGCCATGGCCGAGGTCGAAATTCGCGTCGACGACGGGGAAGCGCTCGGCGCTCTTGCCCGGCTTCTTGAACTCCTTCTCGAGCGATACATGGAAGCCGTTCTTGGCGGATTCGAGCGTCACCCGGTCCTGCGGCCGCTTCGGGCCGGCGAGCGAAGGCACCACGTCGCCGAGATCGAGCTCCAGCGTTTCGGTGAAGACCGGTTCCGGGCTTTCGGGCAGGCGGAACAGGCCCTGCGCCTCGGAATAAGCCTTCACCAGCGCGATGCGCTCGGGCGCCCGGTTCGAGGCGTCGAGATAGTTCAGCGTTTCGCCGTCGACCGGGAAGAACCCGCAGGTGGCGCCATATTCAGGCGCCATGTTCGATATGGTGGCGCGGTCGGCGAGCGACAGCGCATCGATGCCGGGGCCGAAGAACTCGACAAACTTGTTAACCACGCCGAGCTTGCGCAGCATCTGGGTGACGGTGAGCACCAGGTCGGTGGCGGTGCGGCCCTCCTTGAGGGCGCCCGTCAGCTTGAAGCCGACCACCTGGGGCAGCAGCATGGATAGCGGCTGGCCCAGCATGCAGGCCTCCGCCTCAATGCCGCCGACGCCCCAGCCCAGCACCGCGAGGCCGTTGACCATGGTGGTGTGGGAATCGGTGCCGACCAGCGTGTCCGGGTAGGCCACGGTATGCTTGCCGTCAAAACCGTCCTCCTCGCGGAGCCACACGGTCTGCGACAGATATTCGAGGTTCACCTGATGGCAGATGCCGGTGCCGGGCGGCACCACGCGGAAGTTGTCGAAGGCGCTCTGGCCCCAGCGCAGGAACTGGTAGCGCTCGATGTTGCGCTTGTATTCGAGGTCGACGTTGTCGTCGTAGGCCTTGGGCGTGCCAAATTCATCGACGATCACCGAATGGTCGATCACGAGGTCGACCGGCACCAGCGGGTTGATCTTCTCGACCGGACCGCCGATCTTCGCCATGGCGTCCCGCATGGCCGCGAGGTCGACCACGGCCGGCACGCCGGTGAAATCCTGCATCAGCACGCGGGCCGGGCGGAAGGCGATCTCGGTTTCGTCCCGGCCCTGGCTCGTCAGCCACGTCACGAATTCCCCGATATGGGCTTTGGTGACCGAGCGGCCGTCCTCGTGGCGCAGCAGGTTCTCGAGCAGCACCTTCATCGAATACGGCAGCTTCGACACCCCGGTGAGGCCGTTCTTCTCGGCCTCGGGGATCGAGAAGTAGGTGTAGGTCTTGTCCCCCACCTGGAGCGTCTTGCGGGACTTGAAGCTGTCGTGCGAGGTCATGGGTGTCCTGGCCGGTGCGGAACGGGCGGAATGCTCTTCTTATAGATAATTCCAAACTAGCCCGATACCAAAGCCACGGCGTGACGATTTTTTCTGAAGCGGGAGCGCCGGGGGGTGCAGGATGGCGGCCTTCATGTGCGTGGCCTCGCGGTGGCCCGCAACGGCCAGCCGATCCTGACGGACCTCGGCTTCACGCTGGCACCCGGCCGGGCGCTGGCCGTCACGGGCCCCAACGGCATCGGCAAATCGAGTTTGCTGCGCGCGCTGGCCGGCCTGCTGCCCCCGGCGGCCGGCGAGGTGGCGCTGCGGCTTGGCCGCGACGACGACCGTGCCCTCGGCGAGCGCCTGCACTACCTCGGCCACGGCAACGGCGCCAAGGCGGTGCTGACCGCGGGCACCAACCTGCGCTTCCTGCGCCGCTGGGGCGGGGGCGGGGGCCTTTCCCCTGCTGAGGCGCTGGAGGCGGTCGGTCTCGGTGCCTGCATCGACATCCCGCTCGGCTTCCTGTCGGCCGGGCAACGGCGCCGGGTGGCGGGCCTGTTGGTGGCGGATCGGCCGCTGTGGCTGCTCGACGAGCCCGCCACCGCGCTCGACCGCGACGCCGAGGCCATGCTGACCGACCTGTTGACGCGCCATCTGTCGAGCGGCGGCCTCGCCGTGCTGGCCCTGCACGCGCCGCTGGCGCTGCCGATGGCACAACTGCGGCTGAGCCCCGCATGAGAGGCGCGCTGTGGGCGCTGTTCCGGCGCGAGGTCGCGGTGGCGCGCCGCCTTGGGGGGGGCGGCTTGACCGGGGTCAGCTTCATGCTGGCGCTCGTCATCGTGGTGCCGTTCGCGGTCGGGCCCGACCTGAACCTGCTGCGCCGCATCGGCCCGGCGATGTTGTGGATCGCGGCCCTGCTGGCGACGCTGCTCGGCCTCGACCGGCTGTTCCAGGCCGATCTCGAGGATGGCAGCCTCGACGCGCTGCGGCTCGGCGGGGTGCCGCTGGAACTCGTCGTGGTGGTGAAATGCGCCGCCCATTGGTGCACCACCGGACTGCCGCTGCTGCTCGTGACGCCGGTGTTCGGCCTGTTGTTCGCCCTCGACGGTGCGGCGCTCGCCGGCGTCGCGGCGAGCCTCGCCGTGGGGACGCCGGCCTTGACGCTGGTCGGCGCCATCGGGGCCGCCTTGACGGCGGGGTTCCGCCGCGGCGGCCTCCTGCTGGCCGTGCTGACGGTGCCGCTGGCGATCCCGGTGCTGATCTTCGGGGTGGCGGCGGCCGGGGCCGCGAGCCCGGGCGCCATTGTGCCCTTCCTCATGCCGTTCCTGGTGCTCTGCGGCCTCAGCCTGCTGGCGCTTGCGGGCGCCCCCTTCGCGGCCGCGGCGGCGCTGCGGCTGATGGGGGAATGACGCCCGGAACAGCAGGGCGCCCCGTCAGGCGGGCGCGCCCTGCTGCCGCATCGGCTCCGCCCGCGCAAAAGCCTCGATGGCCTCGCAGCGCGCCATGATGCGGTCGATGGTCGGGATCTCCGGGACGCTGATCTTGAACACCCGCATGACCACGATGAGGCTCGCCAAACACACATCCGCCATTGTCACGCGGTCGCCATGGCAGAAGGTGCCCGTCTCGGCGTCGGACGCGAGCCGCGTCTCGATCGCCTGCAGCCCGGTGGTGAACCAATGTTCCTGCCAGGCCCGCCAGGCGGCATCGTCGAAGCCGCCCGGGCCCGTCAGATATTTCTTGATCCGAGGCGTGATGAGCGGGTGGGTGTCGGCCGCCGCCATGGCGGCGATCGATCGCACCCGGGCCCGGCCGAAGGCGCCGGTGGACAGTAGCGCCGGCTCGGGCGCCGCCTCCTCGAGGTAATCGAGGATCGCCAGCGATTGGGTCAGCACGCCATCCGGCGTGTCGCCCATGCGGTCGATCAGCACCGGCAGGCCGCCGAGCGGATTGAGACGTAGGAAGTCCGGCGAACGGTTCTCGCCCTTGTCGTTGTCGACGAAGCGTTCTTCCCAGGCGAGGCCCTTGAGGGCCAGGGCCACCCGGACCCGATAGGCCGCGGAGGTGCGCCAGAAGGCGTAAAGCAGGAAGCGGGGCGTGTCGGTCATGGCTACGTCCTGTCGGCCCGGGCCACACGGGCCCGGGCGGCCGGATGCGTGTCACCCGGCCTTCTGCATCGGCAACGCTTGACCGGTCTTGTTGGCTTCCGCCCAGCCGCTCAACACCTTGTCGAGCGTCAGCGGATAATCGCGGATGCGAACCCCGGTGGCGTTGTAGACCGCATTGGCCAGCGACGCCCCGGCGCCGCAGATGCCGAGTTCGCCGACGCCCTTGCTCTTCATCGGGCTCGAATGGGCGTCGAGCTCCGGCAGGAACACCGCCTCGATGGCCGGCACGTCGGCATGCACCGCGACATGGTATTCGGCGAGGTTCGCATTGGCGAGCCAGCCGTCGCGCTTGTCCATCACCAGGTCCTCCATCAGGGCCGCCCCGATGCCGAACGTCATGCCGCCGATCGCCTGGGAGCGCGCCGTCTTGGCATTCAGGATACGCCCAGCCGTGAAGACGCCGAGCATGCGCCGCAGCCGAATCTCGGCCGTATCGACGTCGACCCCGACCTCGACGAAATAAGCGCCATAGGATTCCTGGCTGAAGGCCTGCCGCGAATCGCCGGGATCGGCCGCACCCTGGGCCACCAGGCCGTTCGGGCCGGCCGCCGCCGCGAGGTCGGCCAGCTTGGCGCTTTGCCCGCCCGCCTTTACCACGCCATCGGCGAATTCCGCTCCCTCGCTCGGAAAGCGCGCCGCCTGCAGCAGACTGGTCCGCAGAACCGTGCAGGCGTCATATACGGCGGCACCGGCCGAATTGGCCCCGAAGGATCCGCCCGAGCCGGGTGCCGGCGGCAGCGTGGTGTCGCCAAGCTCCACCCGCACCTTGTCGATCGGCAGGCCCAGCATGTCGCCGGCGATCTGGGCCAGGATCGTATAGGACCCGGTGCCGATGTCCGTCATCGAGCTGCGCACGGTCGCGACGCCGTCGCGGTCGAGCGTGACGCTGGCCTTGGCGGCCAGCATCGGGTTGCCGCGGGTGGCACCCGCCATACCCATGCCGACCAGCCATTGCCCGTCGCGTACCTGGCCAGGTTTGGCGACACGCTTCGACCAGCCGAACAATTCGGCACCCTTCTCCAGGCAGGGCACGAAGGTGCGGCTCGAATAGGGTTTGCCGGACTCGGGCGCGACATGCGGCTCGTTCTTGATGCGCAGCGCCACCGGGTCCATGTCGAGCGCCACCGCGAGCTCGTCCATGGCGCATTCGAGCGCCAACAGGCCCACGGCCTCGCCGGGTGCCCGCATCGACGAGGCATGCGGCACGTCGAGCGCCACCAGCCGGTGCGCCGTCATGCGATTGGCGGCCGCGTATAGCGTGCGGGTGGCGTTGGCCGCGGTTTCGTAGAACTGGTCATCGGGAGTGTTACCCGACCAGGACTCATGGCCGATGGCCAGAAGCGTGCCGTCGCGCTCGGCCCCGAGGCGCAGCCGTTGCACCGTGTCGGTGCGGTGCTTGGTGACTGGGAACACCTGCGGCCGCGTCAACACGACCTTCACGGTTTGTCCGGTCAGCTTCGCCGCCATGGCGGCCAGGATGGCATCGGCCTCCACCTGCAGCTTCGACCCGAAACCGCCACCGACATAGCGGCTGATCAGGCGCACCTTGTCCTTCGGCATCTGCAGCGTGCCGGCCACCATGTCGGTGCCGCGCATCAGCATCTGGTTGGCGGTCCACAGGGTCAGCGCATCGCCGTCCCAGCGGGCGATGGTGCCGTGCGGCTCCATCATGGCATGGCTCTGCAGCGGGGTCGTATATTCGACATCGAGGCGCACCGGCGCGCGGGCGAAGACCGCATCCATGTCGCCGGTGGTGGTGTCCGGCGGCTGGCCGTTGTTGGATTTCGGCTTGAAGGCCTCAGTGCGATTGGAGCCGAGGTCGAATTTGGCGCCGGCTTCCGCTCCATAACGCGGCTTGATCAGATAGGCGGCTGCCCGTGCGGCTTCGAAGCTGTCGGCCACCACGAGCGCGATGGGCTGGCCACGATAGGCGATTTCCGGCCCGTTCAGCTGCGGGTTGGTGGTTTGCCCCCGCGGTCCCTGTTTCGGGGCGTTCTTATGGGTCATCACCAGCTTGACGCCCGGTGCCGCCTCGGCGGCGGCCGTGTCGAGGGCATCGAGCCGGCCTTTGGCGATGGCCGACAAGACGAGATAGCCGGTGAGTGCCGGGCCGATATCCCGGTATTCCGCCGCATAGGTGGCGTGGCCCGTCACCTTGAGGGGGCCGTCGATGCGGTCGAGCGCCTGGCCGACAAGGCCGGCGCGTCCGTCGAGCGGGGTGTCGCCGACGGGCTTGGACATGGAGATCATGCGGGCGCTCCGGTCAGGCGTTCAGGGTGGCTTGGGTCAACACCGCCGACAGCGTGCGCTGCACCAGCGGAATCTTGAAGTCGTTGTGGCCGGAGCCTTTGGCGCCCTGCACCAGCGCCTCGCCGGCTCCGGCAAAAGCCGGCGCCCCCGCCTTCTGGTTGGTCAAGGCAGCCTCGGCCGACGCCGACCGCCAGGGCTTCGGTGCGAGCCCGCCGAAAGCGAGCCGGGCCGAGCGCACCTGGCCATCGGCCGTGTCGACGATGGCCGCCACCGACACCAGGGCGAATGCATAGGAAGCACGGTCGCGGACCTTGCGGTAAATCTGCACGCCGGGCGGCGGTGGCGGCAGCGTCACGGCCGTGATGATCTCGCCCGTCTTCAAATTCGTTTCGAGCTGCGGCGTCGCTTCGGGCAGCCGATAGAACTCCGCCAAGGGGATCGTACGGGTGGCCCCATCGGCCGCCGTGGTTTCCACCTTGGCGTCGAGCACCTGCATGGCGACCGCCATGTCGGACGGGTGGGTGGTGATGCAATGATCCGAGGTGCCGAGCACGGCCAGCACCCGGTTGAAACCGCCAATGGCCGAGCAGCCCGAGCCAGGCTCGCGCTTGTTGCATGGCTGGGTGACGTCATAGAAATAATAACACCGCGTGCGCTGCAACAAATTCCCGGCCGTGGTGGCCTTGTTGCGCAATTGCCCGGAGGCGCCGGCCAGCAGTGCCCGACCGAGCACCCCGTAGGATTTGCGCACGCGCGGATCGGCCGCGAGGTCGCTGTTGCGCACCAGGGCGCCGATCCGTAAGCCACCGTCCGGCGTATCCTCGACGGCATCGAGCGGCAGCTTGTTGACGTCGATCAGGTGGGCCGGGGTCTCGACCTCGAGCTTCATCAGGTCGAGCAGGTTGGTGCCGCCGGCGATGAACTTCGAGTCCGGTTTTGCCGCAAGGGCCTGAGCGGCGGCCGCGACCGTGGTGGGGCGCTCGTAAGTGAAGGTTTTCATCAGGCGGCTCCCTTCGCGTCCTGGATGGCCGCCACGATGTTCGGATAAGCGCTGCAACGGCAGATGTTGCCGCTCATGCGCTCACGGACTTCGTGGTCATCGAGTTCGGGGTGTGCCTTGAGGTCGGCCGTCACCACGCTCGGAAAGCCGCGTTTCGCTTCGTCCAGCATGCCGACCGCCGACATGATCTGACCCGGGGTGCAGTAGCCGCACTGATAGCCGTCGTGATGAACGAAGGCGGCCTGCATCGGATGCAGTTGCTCGCCGGTGGCCAGCCCCTCGATGGTGGTGATGTGGTCGCCATCATGCATGGCCGCGAGCGTCAGACAGGCATTGATGCGCCGGCCCTCGACCAACACCGTGCAGGCGCCGCACTGGCCGTGGTCGCACCCCTTTTTGGTGCCGGTGAAGCCGAGGTGTTCCCGGAGCGCGTCGAGCAACGTCGTACGGGTGTCGAGGCTGAGGGACTGGGCCGTGCCGTTGACGGTGAGGTGCACGTCCATCGTCGAGATGCCGGGATCGGTCGGGGAGATCGGCGGTGCCTGGGGCATCGCCTCGGCCGCAAGGCCGGGCCGGACCGAGCCGAGTACCGCCAATGCGGCCCCGCCTTCGAGGACACGCCGCCGCGTGACCCCACAACATTCGTGGTCTGCACTCATGATGTGCGCCTTGAACCTGATCAGAAGCGAGCCGCTCCCATCGCCAACCGGCATATCCGGCGTGCAGGCGAGTGAGCAGTTCCGAACACTTCTAACGTAGGAAGAGCGCGATCAGGTCCGGCTTGCGGCAGAACGACGCCGCGCGCCTGCGTCCGGCAGCCTTGCCGCCACCCCCAAGACAAAAAAAGAGCCGCCCGAAGGCGGCCCAAGTCTAGGGAGGAAACGCCCAAGAAGGGCATACGACCGAAGTCGTGAGAAGACATTACCATGCACCGCAGCATTGTCTAGCCGAAAACAGCCTCATTTGCGCTGCACTGCCCCGTGCCGAGCGCATAGCGCATGCAGTCGTGCATAGCTTCCGGCGACGCAGCTCAGCGTTGCTCAGATCCCCAGCTTCGCCTTCAGGATCTCGTTGACGGCCTGGGGGTTGGCCTTGCCGCCGGTCGACTTCATCACCTGGCCGACGAACCACCCCAGCATGGTGGGCTTGGCCTGGGCCTGAGCCACCTTGTCGGGGTTGCCGGCCACGATGGCATCGACGGCGGCCTCGATGGCGCCGGTGTCGGTCACCTGCTTCAGATTGTGCTTGTCCACGATGGCCCGTGGCAGGCTCGCCTTCTCGTCCCCCACCATCAGCAGCAGCACATCCTTGGCGATCTTGCCCGAGATGGTGTTGTCCGCGATGAGGTCGACGAGGTCGGCCACCTGTTCGGGACTGATGTGGGTGTCCTGCGCCGACAGCCCTTGCGTGTTGGCATAGGCCGCAATGTCGCCGGTGATCCAGTTGGCCACGAGCTTGGGGTCGCGGCGGCCGGGCGCAACCTTGACGGCGGCCTCGTAATAATCGGCCAGCGCGCGCTCGGCCACCAGCACGCTGGCGTCATAGGCCGACAGCCCATAGGCGGCGATGAAGCGCGCCTTCTTGGCATCCGGCAATTCCGGCAGCGCCGCCGCGAGGTCGTCGATGAAAACGTCGTCGAATTCGAGCGGCAGCAGGTCGGGGTCGGGGAAATAGCGGTAGTCGTGCGCTTCTTCCTTCGAGCGCATCGAGCGCGTTTCGCCCCGGCCGGGATCGAACAGGCGGGTTTCCTGGTCGATGCTGCCGCCGTCCTCGAGAATGGCGATCTGCCGCCGCGCCTCCGTGTCGACCGCCTGGCCGATGAAGCGGATCGAATTGACGTTCTTGATCTCGCACCGGGTGCCGAGCGGCTCGCCCGGCCGCCGCACCGACACGTTGACGTCGGCCCGGAGGTTGCCTTTCTCCATGTCGCCGTCGCAGGTGCCGAGATAGCGCAGGATGGTGCGGAGCTTCGTCACGTAGGCCTTGGCCTCGTCGGCCGAGCGCATGTCGGGCTTCGACACGATCTCCATCAAGGCCACGCCCGACCGGTTGAGGTCGACGAAGCTCGACACGGGCGACTGGTCGTGGATCGACTTGCCGGCGTCCTGCTCGAGGTGCAGGCGCTCGACCCCCACCGTGAAGGATTCGGTCGGCGTCAGGTCGACCGTGACCGCGCCCTCGCCGACGATCGGATATTTGTATTGCGAGATCTGATAGCCCTGCGGCAGGTCGGGGTAGAAGTAGTTCTTCCGATCGAAGACCGACCGCTTGTTGATCGCGGCCTTGAGGCCAAGCCCGGTGCGGACCGCCTGGGCGACGCAGAAGGCATTGATCACCGGCAGCATGCCCGGCATGGCGGCATCGACCAGCGACACCTGGGCGTTCGGCTCCGCCCCGAACCCGGTCGCGGCCCCCGAAAAAAGCTTCGACTTCGAGGTCACCTGGGCATGGATCTCCATGCCGATCACCACCTCCCAGTCGCCCGTGGCGCCGCGGATGAGGTTCTTGGGGTCGGAGGCCGTGGCGGTCATGGCAGTCTCGATCGTGTTGGCACGGCAGAATTATTCCCCTTCGCGGAGGCGAACCGGAGGGGGCAGGTGGCGCTCTTCATGGGCGATCACCCAGGCGATCATGCTTCGATAAACGGTTTCGGCCAGATCCGGTGGCGCGCCGACGCCCTCGGCCCCGGCCCGGACGTTCGCCACCACTTCCTCGACCCGCGACTCGATGCGGGCCGGCAGGCCGTGGGCCTGCTTGATGCCGATCACCTCGCCGACGCAGTCCATGCGCTTGGCCAGTAGCTCGACGATGGCCGCATCGATCGCGTCGATGCGGAGCCTGAGCGGCGCCAGGACGTCGTCGGTCGATGCCGTCACGACCACCAGCGCTCCGGCAGCACCACCTTGGGGGCCGCCTGCTCCATCACTTCGCCGAGGGCGAACAGGGTATCCTCGTCGAAGGGGCGGCCGATCAACTGCAGGCCGAGCGGCAGCCCGTCGGCCGAGGTGCCGGCCGGCACCGCAAGGCCGGGCAGGCCCGCCATGTTCACCGTCACGGTGAAGATGTCGTTCAGATACATTTCGACCGGGTCGCCCGAGCCCTTTTCGCCGATGCCGAAAGCGGCCGAGGGCGTCGCGGGCGTCAGGATGGCGTCGACCCCATCGGCATAAACGGCCTCGAAGTCGCGCTTGATGAGGGTGCGGATCTGCTGCGCCTTGACGTAGAAGGCGTCGTAATAGCCAGCCGACAACACATAGGTGCCGATCATGACGCGGCGGCGCACCTCGCGGCCGAAGCCTTCGGCGCGGGTGCGGCCGTATTGGTCGGCGATGTCACGCCCCGGCACCCGAAGCCCGTATCGCACGCCGTCATAGCGGGCGAGGTTCGAGGAGGCTTCCGCCGGCGCCACGATGTAATAGGCCGGCAGGGCGTATTGCGTGTGCGGCAGCGTGATGTCCCGGATCTCGGCGCCGGCCGCCTTCAGCCAGGCGATCCCCTGCTGCCACAGCGCCTCGATCTCGGCCGGCATGCCGGCGAGCCGGTATTCCTTCGGGATGCCGATCACCTTGCCCTTGACCGAGGTGCCGACCGCGGCCTCGAAGTCGGGAACTGCCACGTCGGCCGAGGTGGAATCCTTGGGGTCGTGGCCCGCCATCGAGCGCAGCAGGATGGCGCTGTCGCGCACCGTGCGGGTGATCGGGCCGGCCTGGTCGAGCGAGGACGCGAAGGCCACAACGCCGAAGCGCGAACACCGGCCGTAAGTGGGCTTGATGCCGACCGTGCCCGTGAAGGCGGCGGGCTGGCGGATGGAGCCGCCCGTGTCGGTGGCGGTGGCGCCGAGGCAGAGCCGCGCCGCGACGGCCGCCGCCGAACCGCCCGAGGAGCCGCCCGGCACGAGGCCCGCGTTGCTGCCGCGCCGCTTCCACGGCGACGTCACGGGGCCGAAATACGAGGTTTCGTTCGACGACCCCATGGCGAATTCGTCGAGGTTGAGCTTGCCCAGCATCACGGCGCCGTCACGCCACAGCTGCGTCGTGATGCTCGACTCGTAGGGCGGCACGAAGCCGTCGAGGATGCGGCTGCCCGCCGTGGTGCGGGTGCCCTCGGTGCAATACAGGTCCTTGATGCCGAGCGGGATGCCTTCGAGCGGCCCGGCGTCGCCCGTGGCGAGGCGACCGTCCGAGGCCTTCGCCATGGCGCGCGCCATCTCGGGCGTTTCGGTGATGAAGGCGTTCAGGCTGCGGGCGCCTTCCATCGCGACAAGATGCGCGTCCGTCAGCTCGGCGGCCGAGAAGGCTTTGGCCTTGAGGCCGTCGCGGGCGGCGGCGAGGGTTTGGCCGAGGAGGTCCGTCATGGCTGTGTGCGGTTCGGGCAAGAGGTCGGGGCGGCGCGGGTCACTCGATCACCTTGGGCACGACGAAATAGCCATCCTCGCTGGCCGGCGCATTGCGCATCACCTTGTCGGCGATGCCGCCGGCCGTCACGGCGTCGGGGCGCAGCGGCAGCGCCATCGGGGTGACGGAGGTCATCGGCTCGACGCCGGTCACATCGACGGCATCGAGCTCGGCGACGAACCGCAGGATGGCGTTGAGCTCGCCCTGCAGGTGAGGCACCTCCTCGTCCGTGACCGCGATCCGCGCCAGGGTGGCGATCCGGCGGACCGTCGCTTGATCGACCGACATGGTTGTTCCTCGAAGCCCGCGGGGGCGGCCCGGATGCGGGCGCGACAAAAGGGTGCCGTCCGGGGTAGATCCGGCAACGGCGGCGGTTCTATCACCCGTGGCTTTCGCGATGCAACGGGGTCGCGCCCGACCCGACCCGAGTGAGGCCCGATGCCCGTCCGCCTGCTAAGCCTGCCCGAGCTCGCGGCCGAACTGCCGCCGAAGGGGCGCCTGCTCGGCCTCGACCTCGGCACGAAGACCATCGGGCTCGCGTTGAGCGACGTCGAGCGCCGCCTGGCGTCGCCGTTTGAGACGATCCGCCGGGTGAAGTTCACCCGCGACGCCGAAGTGTTGTTGGCGACGGCCGCCAAATTCGACATCCAGGCGCTGGTGCTGGGCCTGCCGCTCAACATGGACGGCACCGAAGGGCCACGGGCCCAGGCGACGAGGGCCTTCGTGCGCGCCCTGACGCCGTTGACGGCGCTGCCGTGCTGCTTCTGGGACGAGCGGTTGTCGACCGCCGCCGTGCAGCGCGACCTGATCGCCAGCGACGTGTCGCGCGCCAAGCGGGCCGCCGTCATCGATCAGATGGCGGCCGCCTATATTCTGGAAGGCGCCCTGGCGCGCCTCAACCGCCTTGCGGCCGAAGCGCGACAGGACTGACCCGTCCTCACATGTGCATGCCGGAGCCGAACAGCAGCCACAACACGATGAGCACCAGCACGATGCCGCCGATGCCGAGCCCGCCACCGCCGTAATAGCCCGCCCGGTGCCCGTAATAACCGCCGCCGCCGAACAGCAGCACCAGGACGATGATGATCAGCAACAAGGACATGCGGAAACCTCCAGGGTAGCGGAAGCTCGAGCTTCGCTGTTACGAGCAATGCGCGTCGGGGCAGGCCGGGTCAATGGTGCCTGCAGCGGTCGGCACGGAGGCGAACGGAACCGCGGGCCTGCCGGGGCGGTTGCGGTTGGCAGGCCCCGGCGTGACGGCCCCGCAACCAGGATGAACTCGCATGAGCCGATTGCCTCCCGTCCCTCCGGCCAGCAAGCCCGTTCATGGCCCGGACGGCGCCCCGAAAACCTCGGTCGACATCTCCCATCGGCTGCGCCATCAGGCCGACAAGGCGCGCCGCAGCGCCGCCATGGCGGCATCGACGACGCCGGTGCCGCCGGCCAAGGGGTCCGATCTCTGGCTGCTGGCCGCCACGGGGGCCGTGGTGGCCGCCATCGTGTGGCTGTCGGGCAAGCAGCGCGCCGGTGCCGCCGTGGCTGTGCCGCCGAAGCGCCGCTGGCAGTAATCGAGGCCGCAAACCCGCATGGGCGCGGCCCAGCTCCCCATTGGGGTCGGATGGCCAAGCAAGTGCGGGTTGGATGGCGTCGCCAGACCAGGGTGTGGCATGACCAGTGAAATCGATTTCCGACACGGGTTCTTTGGGCGCCTGCGCGCAGCGGCCGGCGACCAGTGGACCGGCTATGTGGGGCATCCGTTCGTGCGGCAGCTCGGTGCCGGCACGCTGCCGGAAGCCTGCTTCCGGCGGTTCCTGGTGCAGGATTACCTGTTCCTGGTGCAGTTCGGCCGCGCCTACGGGCTCGCAGCCTATAAGAGCACCAGCCTGGCCGACATCCGTGTGGCGGCGGCGGGCCTTGGGGCCGTGCTGGCCGAGATCCCCCTGCATGTCGGCTATTGCGCCGGCTGGGGCCTGAGCGAGGCCGAGATGGCGGCCGAGCCCGAGGCGGCCGAGACCATGACCTACACCCGCTATGTCACGGACATCGGCCACACCGGCGACCTGCTCGACCTGACGGTGGCGCTGATGCCCTGCGTGGCCGGCTATGCCGAGGTGGGCCAGACCTTGCTGGCCGATCCGGCCACGGTGCTGGAGGGCAGTCCCTATGGGGCCTGGCTGCGCAACTACGATTCGGAGGACTACAAGGCCGGGGTGCGGCTGGCGCTCGACAAGCTCGAGGACTTGAGCCGCCGCTACGCGGGCGAAGCCCGCTTCGCTTCCTTGTCACGCATCTTCACCACAGCGACGCGGCTGGAATCGGCCTTCTGGCAGATGGGCCTCGATGCGGCGCCCCGTTGAGCCGAGGCTGGCTCGACGGCTGTCGGCCTCCATATAGGTCTGTGGTCCTGAGGCCTGCGAGCCGGTGGACCGCGAACCGGGACACGCGATGATGCGACCACCATCTTGTTCCATGCTGATCGGCACCGCCCTGGCGGTGGTCCTGCAGGTCGGGGCCTGCGCCGCCGCCACCGGGCTTCCAGTGGCGGAAGGCGATTACGTGGCGCATGACTTTCGATTCGCCGACGGCCATGACCTTCCGGCCTTGCGGCTGCACTACGAGACGCTCGGCACCCCGCGCCGCGATGCCTCGGGTGCCATCGTCAATGCCGCGATGCTGCTGCATGGCACCACCGGCACCGGCCGTCAGTTCCTGTCCGAGGCCGACGAGCGGGACCTGTTCGGACCCGGCAAGCCGCTCGATGCTTCGCGCTTCTATGTCATCCTGCCGGACGGCATCGGGGCGGGCGGCTCGGCCAAGCCCAGCGACGGCCTGCAGGCCCGGTTTCCCCATTATGGCTATGGCGACCAGGTGGAAGCGCAGCGCCTGCTGCTGGAGCAGGGGCTCGGGGTCAAGCACCTGGCGGTGCTGCTCGGCACCTCGATGGGCGGCATGGAGGCGTGGCTCTGGGCCGAACGCCACCCCGCCATGGCGGATGGGATGGTGGCCATCGCGGCGACGCCGGCGCCCATCGCCGGCCGCAATATGATGTGGCGCGCCATGGTGATCGACGCCATCAAGGCTGACTCGGATTTTCACGGCGGACTCTACGGCGCCGAGCCGCAAGCCTGGCGGGCCGTGCTGCCGTCTTTCACCATCATGACGGGCGACGCCCGCCACCTCGAGGCGGACGCGCCGACCCGCGGTGCCGCCGAGGCCGAGGACGGCCGCCTGGTGGCCGGTGGCGCCAAGATCGACGCCGACGACTACCTCGCCACCTTCGAAAGCTCGTGGGATTACGACCCGTCGGCGGCTCTCGACCGGATCGCGGTGCCGCTGCTCAGCATCAACTTTGCCGATGATCTCCTCAACCCGGCCGAACTCGGCGTCACCGAAGCCGCGATGGCTCAGGTGAAAGGGGGCGCCGCAGTGCTGCTCCCGGCTGGGCCGAACACCTTTGGGCACCAGACGCTCGGCCATCCGGAGGTGTGGGGACCACCCCTGGCGGCCTTCATGGCGCGGCTGCCGCAGCGCTGAGTTGCCGATGAGGCTTCACGCGTCAGGCGCAGCAGCCGCGACCGGTCCTGAGCCGCTTGCGGCAAGGCTCTGACGATCGCGGCACGATGAACGCTTGCGGAGCCGCCCTGCTGACAAGCCGCGCGGGCCGGCCTATGGCTCGCGCGACGCGGGGCGTTGTCCGATGATCCACTACGACAGGCACTCGCAGGCGCTGGCGGTGGGGCTCGCGGCCGTGGCGGGCTTCGTCGATGCACTCGGCTACCTGCATTTCGGCGGCTATTTCGCGTCCTTCATGAGCGGGAACTCGACGCGCTTCGCCATCGGACTCGCGCGGGACCGGCATGCGGCCGCGGTAGCGGCCGGTTTGATCGGCACCTTCCTGCTCGGCACCATGCTGGGCGCCGCCGTGGGCCAGTTGGCAGGCCGGCGGCGGCCGCCCGTGGTGCTGGGGCTGGTGACGGTGCTGCTCGTCGCGGCGGCCGGGCTCGCCCATCTGGGCAAGCCCTTCGCGGCCGTGCCGATGGTGCTGGCCATGGGAGCCGAGAACGCCGTGTTTCAGCGCAACGGCGATGTCAGCATCGGCCTCACCTATATGACCGGCACGCTGGTGAAGTTCGGCCAGCGCCTCACCGCGGCCCTGATGGGCGGCGATCGGCTTGGCTGGCTGCCCTACGCCACCCTGTGGGGTGGCCTCGTGGCCGGCGCCACCGCGGGCGCCTTCACGTACGAGGCGCTGCGGCTCGCGGGCCTTTGGGTCGCGGCCGCCGCCATGGCGGGATTGACGGGGGCGGCCTTGGGGCTGCCGCGCCGCGCCCGGGCCGCCATCGCGCCACCGGAGGCGCCGCCCTAATGGCATCGGCCCGCGGCCGATAACCGGCGCCGCGCCTGTTCCCGCGCGAGCCCCTACGTCCTATACCGGCCTTGGCGAAACGGGAACGAGTCGATGGTGTCGGATCAGGCGCGGGTACGAGAAGGCAGTCCCGAGCCGCGGGGCGTCAGCCTGCAGGGCAGGGGCGTCAACGTGTCGGTCTATTCCGCCCACGCCGAGGCGGTGTGGTTCTGCGTGTTCGACGAGGCCGGGGAGGCCGAGGTCGAGCGCATCCGCCTGCCGGGGCGCAGCGGCGACGTGTTCCACGGCCTCATCGACGGCATCGCGGCCGGCGCCCGCTACGGCTTGCGGGTCGAGGGGCCCTACGATCCCGGCGCCGGCCACCGTTTCAATGCGGCCAAGCTGCTGCTCGACCCTTACGCGCTGGCGGTCGACCGGCCCTTCGCGCTCGCGCCCGAGCATTTCGGCTTCGTGTCGGGCGAGAACCGGCCCGATGACCGCGACAGCGCCGCCGTGACCCCGAAGGCGATCGTGGTCGATCCCGTGCTGGCCGAGCCTGCTTCCTCCCTGCCCGGATGGGACAGGCTGGTGGTGGCCGAGCTGCACCTGCGTGGCGCCACCAAGCTGCATCCCGGCGTGCCGGAAGCCCTGCGCGGCACCTTTGCGGGCCTCGCGTCGCCTGCCATGCTGGACCATCTGACGGAGCTGGGCGTCACCGCCGTCGAGTTGCTGCCCACAGCGGTCGGCCTCGACGAGCGCCACCTCGCCCCGCTCTGGCTCACCAATTATTGGAACTACAATCCGGTCGGCTTCATGGCGCCCGACCCGCGCCTCGCGCCGGGCGGCTGGGACGAGGTTCGCCGCGCCACCGCCTCGCTCAACGCCGCGGGGCTCGCGGTGATCCTCGACGTGGTGTTCAACCATTCCGGCGAAAGCGACGCCGAGGGCCCGACGGTGGCGTTCCGCGGCCTCGACAACGCCTCCTATTACCGCCTCGCCGAGCATGATCGCGGCCAATACGTCAACGACGCCGGCTGCGGCAATATCTTGCAGGCCGACCACCCCGAGGTAGTGCGCCTCGTGCTCGACAGCCTGCGGGCCTGGGCGCGCTACGGCGGCATCAACGGGTTCCGCTTCGACCTCGCCCCCACGCTCGGCCGCAGCCGCAAGGGTTTCGACGCGGCGGCGCCGCTGCTCAGCGCCATCGTCCAGGACCCGGTGCTGCGCACCCTGATCCTCATTGCCGAGCCGTGGGACATCGGCCCCGGCGGCTACCAGCTCGGCGCCTTCGGGGCCGCTTGGGGCGAATGGAACGACCGTTACCGCGACGACGTGCGCCGCTTCTGGCGTGGCGACGGCACCGTGGCGGCGCTGGCGACGCGCCTTGCCGGCTCGGCCGACGTGTTTTCGGCAAAAAGCCGCCCGTCGCGCAGCATCAACTACGTGACGTCGCATGACGGCTTCACTCTGCGCGACCTCGTGTCCTACGCGTCCAAGCACAACGAGGCCAACGGCGAACACAACCGCGACGGCACGACCGACAACCTGTCCTGGAACAACGGGGTCGAAGGCGTCAGCCACGACCCGGCCATCGAGGCGGCGCGCCGGCGCGATATGCGGGTCCTGCTGGCGACGCTGTTCGTGTCGCGCGGCACCCCGATGCTGGGTCCGGGCTCGGACACCGGCCATAGCCAGGACGGCAACAACAACGCTTATGCGCAGGACAACCCGGTGTCCTGGACCGATTGGGGCCGGGCCGACGCCGAACTTCCCGGCCTCATCGCGGCGCTGGCGGCATTGCGGGCCGCCCATCCGGCGCTGCATCGCGATCGCTTCCTGACGGGTCGTGACCGTGATGGCATCGGCCTCCCCGACGTGTCCTGGCACCGCCCCGATGGCGCCCCGCAGGAGGGTAACGACTGGCAAAGCCACGACACCCTGATGGCCGTGCTGGCGGCCCCCTGGCCGGAGGGCCCGGACGCGATCGACCGCGTCGCGACGGTGTTCCATGCCGGCCGTGAGCCGGTGCAGGTGACGCTGCCGGCGCCGCGCCCGAACCGCGCCTGGCGGCTCGCCTTCGATTCAGGCATGCCGGTCGACGAGCGGTCGGATGTTCTTGTGGGCGACGCGGTCGCGGTGGCGCCGCGCAGCGTGCTGGTGTTCGCCGAAGAGAAGCTCGGTGCGGGCCCGGGCGGCGGCCGCACGGTCGCGCCCGAGGTGCTCGACCGGCTCGCCGCCACGGTCGGCATCGCGCCCGAATGGACCCAGATCTCGGGTGAGGTCCACCGGGTGACGGCCGACACCAAGCAGGCCTTGCTGGCCGCCATGGGCCTGCCGGCCCGCACCACGGCCGAGGCCGAGGACGGCCTGCACCAGGTCGCGGCCATGCGGGACCGGCGGGTGCTGCCCCGCGCCAGCGCGGTGCGGGACGGCGCCGCCTTGACGCTGCGGGTGGCGGGCGAAGGCTTCGCCGGCCGCAGCCTCGCCCTGTCGATCCGCCGCGATGACGGCAGCCGCGAGCGCCTCGTGGTCAAGGCCGAGGCCGAACAGGCTCGGGTCGAGGCCGGGGCCGATGGCCGCCCGGTGACGTGGTTCGAGGTGCCGTTGCCGCCGCAGCCGATCGGCCGTCACCAGGTGACGCTCGAGGAGGCGCCCGACCAGCCCTGCAGCCTGACGGTGGCGCCGGGTCGCTGCACCTTGCCGTCCGACCTGCGGGACGGCGGCTCGGCCTTCGGGATCGCGGCCCATCTCTACAGCCTGCGGCATGCGGGCGACGCCGGCATCGGAGATTTCACCACCCTCGGCGCCTTCGGGGCCCGGGCGGCCCGCAGCGGCGCCCGCATCCTGGGCATCAATCCGATCCATGCGATGTTCGCGACCAATCGCGACCGCGCCAGCCCCTACAATCCGTCCGACCGGCGCTTCCTCGACCCGATCTACCTCGACGTCGGCACGCCGGACATCCTGGGCGGCGCGCCAACCGTGCAGGCGGCCTTCGACCGACAGGCCCCGACCTTCGCGACGTTGAGCGAGAACCGCTACGTCGACTATGCCAAGGTGTGGGCCGGCAAGCGGGCGGTGCTGGAAGCGGCCTTTGCGGCCTTCGAAAGCCGCCACGACGGGGAGCCCGGTGCCCTCGACCAGACCGGCTTCGCCGCCTTTCTGACGCGCGGAGGCACGGCGCTGCAGCGCTTCGCCACTTTCGAGGCGATCGCCGAAACCCTTCCGGACAAGCATTGGCAGATCTGGCCGGACGCTTTGCGGCAGGCCGGGGGCAAGGTTGTGGCGGATTTCGCGGCCGCCCATGCGGATCGGGTTCGCTTCCACGCCTACCTGCAATGGTTGAGCGACAGCCAGCTCGGCCGTGCTGCCGCCACCGCCACGGCCGGCGGCTTGTCGCTCGGGCTTTACCGCGATCTCGCGGTCGGCTGCGCGCCCGACGGGGCCGAGGCCTGGGCCAACCCGCTCGACTACGCCCATGGCGTGTCGGTCGGGGCGCCGCCCGATCCCTTCTCGGCCAGCGGTCAGGTGTGGAGCCTGCCGCCGCCGAGCCCGCTCGGCCGCTACCGCACCGGCGGCGCGCTGTTCGGCGAATTGCTCGAGGCCAACATGCGCCACGCCGGCGCCCTGCGGATCGACCATGCCATGGGCTTGTCGCGGTTGTTCTGGGTGCCGGACGGCATGCCGGGCTCGGCCGGCGCCTACGTGGCCAACGATTTCGAGGCGAACCTTGCCGATGTGGCGCTGGCGAGCCACCGGGCGCAGTGCCTCGTCATCGGCGAGGACCTCGGCACCGTGCAGGAAGGTTTTCGCGAGCGTCTGGCCGACAACGACATCCTGGCCTATCGGGTGTTGTTCTTCGAACGCGACGAACGCGGCTTCACGCCGGCCGAACGCTATCCCCGCAAGGCGGTCGCCTGCGTGGCCACCCACGACCTCGCGCCCCTGGCCGGCTGGTGGCGGAGCCGCGACACCGACGAGCGGCTGCGCACCGGGCAGATCGATGAGGCCGCGGCCGCGGCCGCCCGCGACGAGCGGGTGCGCGAGCGCGTTATGCTGGCCGAGGCGGTGGGCCAGCCGCAGCTGGCCGAGGGCGATGACTTCCCGGCCTTGTCGCGGGCCGTGCACGATTTCGTCGCCGACGCGCCCTCGATGCTGGTCGTCACCCAGGCCGAGGACCTGGTCGGCGAGGAGGAAGGCGTCAACCTGCCGGGCACCGACCGCGAACGCCCGAACTGGCGACGCCGGTTGACGCTCGACGCCGATGCGATCTTCGACCGGGCCGACCGGGAGGGCACCCTGCGGAAGGCCGCCACCTGACCCATGCTGCGGCGCGGTATCGTTTACCGCGCTTGCGAGAAACAAGGGCGCCTCGCTTTACACGGGCGCCCTTTGCGGGTTGATGGCCCGCATGGCGCCCCTTGAATATGTGACGGATTTCGCCGATCAGGCCGTGATGCTGCCGCTCGCGCTGGTGGTCGGCATCGCCATGCTGGCGGCCGGCTGGCGACGGGGCGCCTTCGCCTGGGCGGTCGCCATCGGCGGCATGCTGGGCGTGATGCTGGTGTTGAAGCTGTGGGCCGGCACCTGCGGCGTCCTGGTGTTCGGCGACCAGATGCAGAGCCCGTCCGGCCATACGGCGTCGGCCGCCGCCATCTATGGCGGGGTGCTGGCCCTGCTGCTGCGCCGCGCCTGGCCGGGCGTGCCGCTGGCGGTGCCGTGCGCCGCCGCCTTGGCGGTGCTGATCGGCACCACGCGCGTGCTGCTCGGCGCCCATAGCGTGCCCGAGGTCGTGGTCGGCGGCATTGTGGGCATCGTGGCCGCCACGGTGCTGGTGCGCCTCGCCGGCCCCGTGCCGCCGAACCTCAAGCTGCGTGCCCTGCCGAGCGCGGCCGCGATCCTGGGCATCCTGCTGGTGTTCCACGGCCTGCACATGCCGGCCGAGGCGGCGATCCGCAAGGTCCGCATCACCTGGCTGCCCTTCGGGCTGTGCCGAGGCTCTTAAAGTCGGGCGAGGCCGAGCGCTGCCATAAAGCCGAGCACCAGGAACGGTCCGAACGGCACCGCGCGGCGCGCCGACACCGGGCGACCCCGCAGGTGTTCGAGGCCGAGATAGGCCAGCGCGGCCCCGCAGGCCACCAGCACCAGCGGCGGCAGGCCGCCAAGGCCGACCCACACGGCAGCGGCGCCCAGGAACTTGACGTCGCCGAGCCCGAGCCCGTGCCGGCCCCTGAGGGCGCGATAGGCGGCGCGAAGCAAGAAGAACACCAGGACCGCGAGCCCACCCTGCAGGGCGGCGGCCGCCACAGCCATCCTGCCGTCCTGGACTGCGGCCACGAAGCCGAGCGCCGCCACGGCGCCGTTGCATTCGTCCGGGATGATGCGGAAGCGCGCGTCGACGATCGCCAGGATGGCGCAGGCCACCAGCAGCCCGAGCAGCGTCGCAGAATCGATCCAGCCAAAACCATGCTGCGGCCACGGGGGCGCCAGCAGATCGAGCAGCCAGTCGCTCGTCATGGTTTCGCGGGGTTGACCGGATCGGGGGGCGCCAGGGTATCGACCGGGGCGCCGCCGGGCGGGCCTCCGGCCGGCGGCGCTGCCGTCGTATCGCCACCCTCGGC
>NZ_JARPVX010000129.1:0-7025 GCF_033947565.1 Lichenihabitans sp. Uapishka_5 | reverse complement strand
CGTCACCCGTTGCGGCGCCGCCGGCCCGAACCGCGACCCATCGCGCAGGCCGGTCCAGGGTGTGGGCGCCACCGGCGGCAGGAAGCGCCGCGCCCCCGTGGGCGGCGCCCCATAGGGCACGCCGCGCCAGCACCAGCTTCGGCCGTCCCGCACCCCGGAGACCCGGCCGGCTTCCGTCATCACGTCGCTCATACGCGGCTTCACCCTTGCATCCCGTGCGGCGGCTGGCATGTAGGGCGCACACAGTCCCGCGCCGCGAAGGAAACGCGCATGCCCCCCATCCCCCGGCTCGTCATCGCCACCCACAACGCCGGCAAGCTCCGCGAGATGGGCGAGCTTCTGGCGCCCTATGGCATCGAAACGGTGTCGGCCGGCGCCCTTGGCCTGCCCGAACCGGAAGAAACCGGAACCAGCTTCGTGGCCAACGCGCTGATCAAGGCCGAGGCGGCCGCGCGAGCCGCCGATCTGCCGGCGCTGGCGGACGATTCAGGCCTCTGCGTCGACGGGCTCGACGGCGACCCCGGCATCTATTCGGCCCGCTGGGCTGGCGAGAGCAAGGATTTCGGCGCCGCCATGGCCCGCATCGCGACGCTGCTCGACCAAAAGGGCGTGGCGCCCGAAGCGCGGCGCGGGCATTTCGTGGCGGCGCTTGCCCTGGTGTGGCCCGACGGGCGGCGCGAAACCGTCGAAGGCAAGGTGTTCGGCCGCATCGTGCCGCCACGCGGCAGCCTCGGGTTCGGCTACGACCCGCTGTTCCTGCCGGACAACCATGACCTCACCTTCGGCGAGATGGCGTCGGAAGCCAAGCACGGCATCCCGGCGGACGGCTCGGAAGCCCTATCGCACCGGGCCCGCGCCTTCCAGGCGCTCGCGCGCCGCTGCTTCGGGTGACGGGGGCCGCCCTGCCCCGCCATCCGGCCTCGTTCGGGCCTCAGCTCGCGGCCTTGCCCGTCGCGGCCGCCGCATGGGCGGGGCTCGGGCTCGAATTCGCCCGCCTCGACGCGTCCCGGCATGCCGCCGCGCCGACCCTGTGGGCCATGCTGCGCTATTTCACGATCACCACCAATCTCGCGGTGGCGATCGCCTTCACGGCGCTGGCCTGCGGCCTGCGCCCCGGTGCGATGCCCCGCTGGCTTGCCGGCCTGTCGCTGTCGACCCTGCTGGTCGGCGTCGTGTTCCGGCTGCTGCTGGAAGGCTTGTTCATCCATGGCCTCGGCCTTGCCACGGTGCTGATGCACCGGGTGACGCCGGTGGCGGTGCCGCTGTATTGGCTCGCCTTCGTGCCGAAGGGGCGGCTCGGCCTCGTCGACCCACCGCTCTGGCTGCTTTATCCCCTGGCCTATCTGGCTTATGCGCTCACGCGCGGCAGCGTTGAGGGCCGTTATCCCTACCCGTTCCTCGACGTCGCGGCGATCGGCCCCGCGCGGGTCGGCATCAACGCCCTCGCGATCGGCGTGGGCTTCCTTGGCACCGGCTTCGTTTCCGTGTGGATCGATCGCATGCTGGGCCGCCGCAACCGCGAGCCTTCCGCATGACCGACGACGCGATCGCCCTGGCCGACATCGAGGCTGCGGCCGCACGCCTGCAAGGCCATGCGGTGCGGACGCCGCTCCTCAGCCACCCGGACCTCGATGCCCGCACGGGCGGCCGCGTCTTCCTGAAAGCCGAGCCGCTGCAGCGCACCGGCTCCTTCAAGTTTCGCGGCGCCTTCAACCGCCTGGCCCGCATCGACCGGGCCCTGACACCCGGCGGCGTGGTGGCCTTTTCGTCGGGCAACCACGGGCAGGCGGTGGCGGCCGCGGCCCGTCACTTCGGCCTCCAGGCCACCGTGGTGATGCCGGCCGACGCTCCCGTCATCAAGGTGGAGCTGACACGCGCCCAGGGCGCCACGCTGGTGTTCTACGATCGCGAGCGCGAAGACCGCGCTGCCATCGCGGCTCGCTTAGTCGCCGACACCGGCGCCGTGCTGGTGCCGCCCTATGACGACCCGGACGTGATGGCCGGCCAGGGCACGGTAGGGCTCGAGATCGTCGAAGACCTGGCCCTCCTCGGGCTCGTGCCCGATGCGGTGCTGGTGTGCTGCGGCGGCGGCGGGCTGCTGGCCGGCACCGCCGTGGCCGTGAAGGCCCATGCGCCCCATGCCGCGATTCACAGCGTCGAGCCCGATGGCTTCGACGACACGGCCCGCTCGCTCCGGAGCGGCCGGCCCGAGCGCAACCCGCCCGGTGGCCGCACCCTGTGCGACGCCATCGTGACGCCGACGCCGGGCAGCCTCACCTTTCCGATCAACCGGCGCCTCGTGGCTGACGGGCTCGTGGTCGACGACGCGGCGGTGCGGGCCGCCATGGCCTATGCGGCGCGGCACCTGAAGCTCGTGGTCGAACCCGGCGGCGCCGTGGCGCTGGCGGCCGTGCTGGCCGGCCGCATCGATCTACGCGGGGGGGTCGCGGTCGCGGTGCTGTCGGGCGGCAACGTCGATGCGGCGCTGTTGGCCGACGTGCTCGGGTAAGGCTGGCCTTCACCCTTCGTTTACCACGCCGGGGCCGCGTGCCATAAGCGGGCCATGTCCCTTCACCTCATCGGCAGCAACAGCGGCGATCCCGGCTTCGGGGTTTATGTCCACTGGCCCTTCTGCCTGTCCAAATGCCCCTATTGCGACTTCAACAGCCACGTGCGCCAGGCGCCCGTGGACGAGAACCGCTTTCTGCAGGCCTTCCGCACCGAGCTGGCCCATCGGGCCCGCATCGCGCCGCGCCGCATCGTGTCGTCGGTGTTCTTCGGCGGCGGTACGCCGTCGCTGATGCAGCCCCGCACCGTCGGGGCGCTGCTGAATGCCATCGCGGCCCATTGGCCGCTCGCCCACGACGTCGAGGTGACGCTCGAGGCGAATCCCACCTCGGTCGAGGCCGAGCGCTTTCGCGGTTACCGCGACGCCGGCGTCAACCGGGTGTCGCTCGGCGTCCAGGCCATGAACGACACCGACCTGAAGGCGCTCGGCCGGCTGCACACGGCCGACGAAGCCATGCAGGCCGTCGGCATCGCCCAGTCGATCTTCGAGCGCTACAGCTTCGACCTCATCTATGCCCGGCCGTTCCAGTCGACCGACGCCTGGCGGGCCGAGTTGAACGCTGCCATCGACCGCGCCGCCGAACACCTGTCGCTCTACCAGCTGACGGTCGAGCCCGACACGATGTTCGAAAAGCTGCATCGGGCCGGCAAGCTCAAGGTGCCCGATGCCGAACACGCCCGCGCCCTGTGGGACGTTACCCAGGAGGTGACGGCGGCGCGCGGCCTGCCGGCCTATGAAATCTCCAACCATGCCCGGCCGGGCGCCGAATCCCGTCACAACCTGATCTACTGGCGCTATGGCGAATATGCCGGCGTCGGCCCCGGCGCCCATGGCCGCATGCGGACGCAGAGTGGCCAGCGCCGCGCCCATTCGACCGAGCGCCATCCCGAAATGTGGCTGACCGTGGTGGAGGGCGAAGGCCATGGCCTCATCAGCGACGACCCGCTCGACCGCGACCAGCAGGGCGACGAGTTTCTGCTAATGGGCCTGCGGCTGCGGGAGGGCATCGACCCGCGGCGCTTCACGGAGCTGTCGGGCAAGCGCCTCAACGACGCCACCATCGATGAGTTGGCCGAGCAGGGCCTCGTGGTCCGCACCCGCGACGGCCGGCTGCGGGTGACCCAGGAAGGCTTTCCAGTGCTCGACATGGTGGTGGCGGAGCTGGCGGCGTAAACCAGCCAACGCCGCCACGCCAACCGACGCGAAGCACCGGGTCCACCGATTGCGCGGCACTCGAATTCTTGAGAAGCTGGATACCGCACGGCCGTCCGGGCCCGGGACGACGCAGCATGTTTGACGATTTCGCACCCTTGCAGGCCGCCCTGGAATCGGTCGGCTGCGTCGGCTTCTGGGAAGCGGATTATTCCGTCGGGCGCCTCCGCACGACGGGCCAGCTCACCACCCTCTACGGCCTGACGGCGGCGCAAGGCGAGCAGGGTGCGTCCTGGTCCGACATCGACCACGCCTTCCACCCCGATGACATCAACGCCGTCAGGCGCCTGCGCCGATGCCCGACCGCGACCATCAGCGGATCCCACGTGATTCGGTTCCGCATGATCGACGCCGACGGGCAAACGCGCCAGATGGAGGCGCACGGCAACATTCTGGTCGATCGCGCCGGCATGCTGACCCGCACCAAAGGGCTTGTGTTCGAGGTGACCGAAGGCGGCGTTGCGACTGCCAGCCTTCCGGCCCCGGCCTCCCTCGCCGGGCTCGACCGCCTGTCGGCCAACGTCCTGCAATCGTACCGGGAAGCCAAGGCGCTGGGGCTCACCGACGTCGAAACCGAATTGAAGGCGACGCTGTTCAAGGTGGCCAACCTGCTAGGCAAGCGGTTCCGCATCGCCTCCAGCCATTAGAACCTGAAAGGTCGGCCTCCACGGTGAAGGTGGCGCGCCCCAGTGAGCGATCGCGCCAGCCGGGAGGGGCCCGGCGCGCATGAAGGTTTGGCCATCCGGGCCGCTCGGGGCTTTTTCGTGACATCATTTCGGTAGATCATTGTGGGGTTCAACTGACGGACCCCCATGCGGCGTGACGTTCAAGATTTTTTCGACGATTGGGTGAAGGTGCGGCTTCCGCACAGGATGCGGTCGAGGCCGGGGCTTCCGGGGCCCCTGGCGATGTTCGCTCTGTTGTGCGCCGACGCGGCCGAGGATGGGATCGGCGAGGATGACTTGCGTGATCTGCTGGTCGACCCCTTCGAGGCCATGATCCGCGTCATGATGGAGGTGTCTCCATCCCAGCCCGGCTTCGAGGCCACTGGCGACGCAGGCCCCGGGCAGGGTCACGTTCCCCCGGCAACCGCCATGCGCCTGGCGATCAGCTACCTCGACGGCTTTAGGGACGTTGTCCGAGGCGATATCGACCTGGCCGCCGATCTGGTGCTGTTCAACCTCGCCCAGCAGGGATTCCAGCTCACGGCCTGGACGGACCTCGCGGCGAGCCCACAACGCTCGAGCCCCGGCTACCGGAACCTCGGCATGGCGGTGCCGACCCCGAGGGACCTGCTCGACGATCCGCTCTTCTGAAGCGCCGAAACGGGCGGGACCGTTTGGCGATCGGTGAGACGCCGGTTGCCAGCGGCGCGCCCCTGCGGGCATACAGCCGGGGACGCATCCCCTCCGACCCCGGGCTTCCATGCAACTCAACAGCTTCCTCACCGTCGGCGCGGAGGTGCGCGACGCGCTCGGGGCCGGCAAGCCGGTGGTGGCGCTCGAATCCACCATCATCACCCATGGGATGCCCTATCCGGCCAACCTCGAGACCGCGCGTGCGGTCGAAGCGGTGGTGCGCCAGAACGGCGCCACCCCGGCCACGATCGCGGTGCTGGACGGCAAGCTCGTCGCCGGCATGGACGATGCGACCTTGCAGCGCCTCGCCACCGCGACCGGCGTCGTAAAAGCCTCGCGGCGCGATCTCGCGGCCGTGTTGTCGACGGGTGGCAGCGCCGGCACCACGGTTGCGGCCACCATGATCGTGGCGAAGCTTGCCGGCATTGCGATCTTCGCCACCGGCGGCATCGGCGGCGTGCATCGCGGCGCGGAAGCCACCTTCGACATCTCGGCCGACCTGCTCGAACTGGCCCAGACGCCCGTCACCGTGGTGTGCGCCGGCGCCAAATCGATCCTCGACCTGCCCAAGACGCTCGAAGTGCTGGAAACCCACGGCGTGCCGGTGCTGGGCTATGGGTCGGACGAGTTCCCGGCCTTCTTCTCGCGGACCAGCGGCCACACGGTCGACCATCGGTTCGACACCCCCGAGGCGCTGGCCCGCGTCATCGGCACCCAGCGGGCGCTCGGGCTCGGCACCGGCATTCTGGTGACGAACCCGATCCCCTTGGCCGATGCCATCGACTCAGCCACAATCGATCCCCATATCGCGGCCGCGGTGGCGGAAGCGGAAACCCAGGGCATCGGCCGCAAGGAACTGACGCCGTTCCTGTTGCAGCGCATCCTGGACCTTACGGGAGGGCGGAGCTTGGAAGCCAATATCGCGCTCGTGAAGAACAATGCGACGCTGGCCGCCAGGATGGCGGTGGCGCTCGCGGCCCTCTGAGGCGCGACGTCCGTGCCCGGGACCGTCGTGGTGGTGGGCGACGTGATGACGGACATCATCGTCAAGCCGCATGGCCTGCCGGCACCTGGGTCCGACCAGCCCGCCACCATCACGCCGGTGCCGGGCGGCTCGGCCGCCAACCAGGCCGTGTGGCTCGCCTCCTTCGGGGTGCCGGTGGTGTTCGCCGGCCGGGTCGGGTCAGCCGACCATGGCTGGCAGGACGCGAGCTTCCGTGAGTCCGGCATCGTGCCGCGCCTCGCGGCCGACCCCGATCTCGGCACCGGCACGCTGGTGACGCTTCTGTCGCCCGACGGCGAGCGGAGCTTCTTCACCGACCGGGGCGCCAACGAAGCTCTTTGCCGCGCCGACCTGCCCGACAGCCTGCTCGACGAGGCCGCGATCCTGCACCTCAGCGGCTACGCCCTGGTGTCGCCCGGGCCACGCGCCGCCGTGACCGAACTGATGGCCACGGCCCGGCGCCGCGGCATTCCGGTGACGATCGATCCCGGCTCGGCCGGGTTCCTGCGCTCGGTCGGCCCGGAGCATTTCCTGCGCTGGACCAGCGGCGCCGCCATCTGCTTTCCCAACGCCGACGAGGCCGCCACGCTTGCCGTGACGGAAGACCGCGACGAGCAATTGCGCTGCTTGTCGGACATCTATGGGCTGCTCGTGGTGAAGCGCGGCCCCGCCGGGGCCGAGGCGGCCAACCGCCATGGCGCCCATTGGACCGCCGCCGGGCGCCCGGCGGGCGTGCTCGACACCACGGGGGCCGGCGACGCCTTTCTGGCGGCGTTCCTGGCAGGCTATCTCAAGGGCGCCGCCATCCCGATCTGCCTCGCCCGCGGGGTCGAGGCCGGCGCCCGGGCGACGGAAGTCTATGGCGGCCGGCCGGTGCCCGCCC
>NZ_JARPVX010000128.1:0-7041 GCF_033947565.1 Lichenihabitans sp. Uapishka_5 | reverse complement strand
TCGCGGCCCTCAGCCCCGCCCGGCCGCCCCGGCCGATGCCGGCCTTCAGCTTCCAGGCCGACGGCGACCGGCCGGTGACGCTGGCCGACTTCCGCGGCAAGGCGCTGCTGGTGAACCTGTGGGCCACCTGGTGCGTGCCCTGCCGCACCGAGATGCCGGCGCTCGACGCCCTGCAGGCAAGCCTCGGCGGCCCCGCGTTCCAGGTGGTGGCGGTGAATGTCGACACCGCCCGCCTCGACCGCCCGAAGAAATTCCTGGCCGAGGTGTCGGCCACCCACCTGTCGTTCTATGCCGACCCGACCGGCGCCGTGCTCGGCACCGCCAAACGCGACGGCCCGGTGCTGGGCCTTCCGACGACCTTCCTGGTGGACAAGAACGGCTGCGCGGTCGCCACCCTGGCGGGGCCGGCCGATTGGGGGTCGGCTGAGGCGAAGCGGGTGGTGGAGGCGGTTGGGGGGTGAAGGCGGCTGAAGAGCGAGTGCGCTTTCGACTCGATCTCGGGCTCTCAGGAATATGTGCGTCTCGGCACTTCGAGTCGCCGGGAACGATCAAGCACAGCCGTGATGCGGTCCCCTATCTTGAAGTGGATTTACAAGGAAGCCGACGTTGGCGGCCGCCGAGGGTCGGCCCGGAACGGAGGTCGAGGAATTCTGCTCGCAGAGGCTGGGTGCCGTCCGAGGCTCCGCGGTGAGGGCCGGTCGCCCTCACCGCGTCTGAATCACTATTTCGTCGGAGTCTTGGCGAAGGCTTCCTTCAACTCATGCCCGGCCATGTCCTCCGCTGCTTCGGCATCGGACACCACCGCGCCCATGCCGAAGAATTCGTGGGTGACGCCTTCATAATTCTTGTAGGTCGTCGACACGCCCGCGGCCTTCAGTTTTTCGGCCAGCATCTTGCCTTCCGACATCAGCGGGTCGATCGAATCCGTGATGACGGTCGCAGGCGGCAGGCCCTTGAGGTCGGCCAACGTGGTCAGATTCAGCATCGGGCTCTTGGCGTCTTCCTGCTTGGCCAAGACCTTGTCAACGAACCATCCCATGGCGCTCTTCGAGAGCGGCATGGCGTTTTGGTTGGCGATGTAGGACGGCGTCGTCATATCGGTTCCGGCCACCGGATAAACGATCAGCATGTGCACGGGGAGCTGCACATTCCCGTCGCGCGCCATGATGGCCACGTTGGTGGCAAGATTGCCGCCCGCGCTTTCGCCGGCCACGGCCAGGCGGGCCGGATCTCCACCGAACTGCCCTGCATTGGCCAGCACCCACTTATAGGCCGCAAAGGAGTCTTCGTGGGCCGCTGGGAACTTGTTCTCCGGCGCATGGCGATATTCCACGCTCGCTACGATCGCGCCCGACTTCTTGGCGAGCGCCATCGCGGAGGCCTCGTAGGTGTCGAGGTCGGCGATCACCCAACCGCCACCGTGATAATAGACGATGACCGGTAAGGGGCCGGAGCCGGCACCCTCCGGCGTATAGATCCGGATCGGCTGCGTGCCGCCGGCCGTGGGATAGGTCATATCCTTCTTGGACACCTTCATGGCCGCCATCAGCGCCATCGCATCCTTGCCCTGATCCTTGAGCACGGCCTTGACCGCATCGGCCGGGGTCGGCTGCGCCCGGGCTTCCGCGACCGAACGGGATTCGATGGGCTTGGCGCCGAGCTCACCGAGCTTCTTGAGAACGGCGAGCATGTCCTTGTCGGCACGCTTCATCGTGCCGCTGTCGGGCGTCTCAGCGACGGTCGCGACGGTGGAAAGACCCGGCTCCAGCACGGGCGCATCGGCCGGGGCCGGCGTCTGCTGGGCGTAAGCGGGCGAGCCGGCGAACAGGGCGACGCCCGCCAGCAATGGTACCGCGAGTGCGGCGAAACGAATTGAGCCTGTCATGGGATGTCTCGTGTCGGAGTGTCGGGGAATTGCAGGGATCGGACTGATGGCTGGGGAGTTCTAGCCAGCGCCGGGTAGCGAACCGGTGAGGCCGGTCAGGCCTTCAATTCGGCGTTGATCCGCTTGCAGATGGCGACGTGCTCCTTGAACACCGCCAGCATCAGCATGGCGAGATGTCGGCCCTGCTTCTCCATGGGGTCGGTCGCACCAGCCGAGTTGTGGAGGTAGCCGTCGGCGAGGTCGCGCAGGAACTCGTGATTCTCGAGCTGGAAAGCGATGTAGGTCCTGTCGAAGCCCTCGCCCTTGGCGGTTGTCTTGATTTTCTCGACGATGGCCATTCCTTTCGCGTCCATGGCCGGAGCCATGGCGCCGATGTCCTTCAGGACCATGTTGACCGTGATGGCTTCGCCGAGTTCGAAACCGGCGAACTCATGCGCGTTCTTCTGGGTCGCTTTCTCGACCGCGACCTGGGATGTCGACAGCGACAGTTCCGCCGGCCCGAGAACGCCGGTGAAATACTGCGAGGCCGTCTTGATGTCGGCGAAGTTCATCGGCGCTGCGGTGAGTTCGGCGGGAGCTTGCTTCTGGGCCTGGGCCATGGCTGCCGAAGTCGTGGCAATCAGGGCAAGCCCGGCAATGATGGATCGTCGGTCGGTGATCACGTTCGACTCCTTGAAGCGGATGCCCGTGCTAGGGCCATGATCCCGCAACCAGGATCTTCCAGGTCGGTTCCTGGATGGGAGGCGCATTGGACGTCCTGAGTCCTGGGTTGGACGATGGGGGCGTCTGCGCCCTGCGTGACCGTCGTCAGACCTGGGGTGACACGCCGTCTGAGACTTCGCTCGGAAGCGCCGGTCCGAGGGTGGGTGGCTCACCTTCGTCCTGCCCACCGAAACTTCGGAACTCCGCAGGACCGGCGGAATACAAGGCCTCGAAGGCGCGACTGAAGGCGCTACGGCTCGCGTAGCCGACGGAACTTGCGATGATCTTCACCGGAAGATCGGTCGTCGACAGCAGACGGGCCGCAACGCGGAGGCGGACGCGTTGAACGAAGTCCATCGGCGCCTGGTCGAACACCTGCGAGAAGCGATCCGCGAACGACGCCCGGCTCATGCCCGCGAGCACGGCGAGACTTTCGACGGTGAATGGAGCGCCAGGCCTTTCGAGAACGGCCAGAACGGCTCGAGCCAGCTTCGGCTCCTTGAGCGCGGCAAGCAGCGGTGATGTGCTAGCCCCGCTGGTCAGGTGCTGACGAAGCAAAAGGATCAGGCAGTGCTTCATCAGCACCTCCGTCATGGCCTGGGTCGCGAGACCGGGCCTGGAGATTTCTGTGAGCATCAGATCGAAGGAACGGCGCAGAACGTCGTCCGATGAAAACGCCTCGACGATCGGGCTCTGGAATAACTCGAACAGGCCGAGAGCCCCTTCGTAACTCGCCGAAATTTGTCCGCAAACGAGGAGGGTATCCGGCGTACCGTCGCCAGCCGAGAAGGTGACGAGACCGTCGCCATGCAGGACGCAGGTCTCGGCGGCCTGCATTTCTCCGATGACGGCGACAGGCTCGCCGACGGCGTGGGTGCTGCGTGCCGGTACGATGATGATGCTATATGGCCCAAAGGGGATCCACTCACCGTCGCCGACCCGCAAGCTTCCCGTTCCATGCAGTACGTAGTGGATCGTGATCGCCTCGAATGGGCTGAAGGTGAGACGCCATCCTTTTTGGATTTGACAGACCGAAAAGGCGTGGAGGCGAACCGCAAGAGTGACGAGTAGCCGATCCAGAATATCAGTTCGCATCGTCGCCTCCACGCATGGGCCGCGCGCTCAGTGCAACGCAAATCGTGTGGGTAAACCTAGCACGCGCCGCGAAGATGCAGGCTTGCGTCCGATTGCGCGCGGTGAGGCCTGAGCGCGAGGCAATGGCAGGTTCCTCAGCCGCAATCCACCAAATCTGTCCCATTCGCGGCGCTGTGCCGAGCGTCTGCTTCTGAGCGCCCCTGGCAATCGGGCGAACGAAATCGATAGGCGCAAAGCCGAACGGCCGCTTCCTGGCCGGAGCAAAGATCAGCAAGCCCCCAAACCTGCCGTTGCCACAGAAGCGGAGCGGGTGCGCTTGCTCTTATCGCTGCTTCTCTGTGCCCACCAATTCCCGACCCCCTGCATAGCCCATCGCGACATCCGTCAGCGCCGTCTCGAACAGCTCCGCCTCCCCATTGTACTACGCCATCCTGGTGGGGCCGGCCTATGGGGGGCGGATTCGAGGCGGTGGGTGGAGCCGGTGGGGGTGAGAAGCGACGGGGATGCTGCACCTCCGAGCCTTCCCATACGTCCAGAGCGGTCGAAGGCCATGTCGCAAAACTATGGCGGCCGGACACAGGCTCCGACCGCCGCATTCACGTCCGATGGGCCTCGGCTTGCCCGGGCCGCATCGTGAGCGGTACGCCCATGGCCTATTTTAGCGCATCGAGTTCCGCGACGCCGCTGTTGCGGTCGGCATAGGCCGCCTGGAACGACGGGCGCTGCTGCCAACGCTGCCAGAAGGCATCGAGGTGTTCGAACCGCTCGTCCAGCGGCGTCGCATTGACGGGGTATTTGGAAAAGGCGATCGCGGTCGCCAGCGTCATGTCCGAGAAGGTCGGCGCGTCCTTGCCGAGCAACCATGGACGTCCGTCCGCCAGGTGCTGGTTCACCAGTCCCGCGTGGGCCAGGGCTTCCTTGCGGCAATGCTCGCCCCAGGCCGCATTATGCGTCAGTTCGAGCTTGGGGCCCAGACCCTGATGCAGCACATGGAACATGGTGGTGATGCGGTACAGCACGTGAACCCAGATGCGGTTGTCCCACATCGCGTCCAGTCCCTGTTCCATCGGCGTTTCGCCAAGGATGCGGCGCCCCGGAAAGGCCTGGTCCAGATAGCGGACGATGGCGGCGGTTTCGGAGATGAGGCTGCCGTCGGCGAGACGAAGCGTCGGCGTTTCGCCCCACGGGTTCATCTTGAGATGGCGCCACTGCCGCTGCTCGCCGCCGGGCGCCATGTCATAGACATGCTCCTCGAACTGATCGGCGATGCCTTTCTCGTGCATGAACAGGCGCACCCGTTGCGGGTTGGGGAAGGCCGATGGCGCTGTGAAGAGGGTGGGCTTGGCTGACATGAGGCATCCTTGATTTTATCTACCTGTCGGTAGATAGGTACGCCCCTGCCTTGGCGGTTCACACCGGCTTTGTCAAAGCCTATCGATGGTCGGGCAGATGAGGGTGGAGATGACCGGCGGTACCAGGGCGAGGATCATGGAGGCGGCGCGGCTGACCGTGCAGGATCTCGGCTACGGCGGCCTCAGCTTCCGTGAGCTGGCCAAGGATGTCGGCATCAAGAGTGCCAGCATCCACTATCATTTCCCCACGAAAGGGGAGCTGGTTGTGGCGATCCTGCGCGACTACACCGCGTATCACGAAGCCTTGCTGCACGGCATCGAGACGGAAGGGGCCGATGGCGGCGCTCTGTTGCGTCACTATACCGACATGTTCAGGCGAACGCTTCTGAACGGCAACCGCATGTGTCTGGCCGGGATGCTGTCCGCTGAGCGCAACGAACTGCCCGAGGGGGTCGGGACCGAACTGGTCCGCTGGGGCGAGATGAACGAAGGCTGGATCGCCCGCGTGCTGGGCCCCGGTGACGATGGCGACGCGGACTGGAGGCGGCATCGCGCCCGGGCGATCTTCGCGGCGGTGTCGGGCGCCCAGATGATTGCGCATGGGCGCAACGACATTGCGACCTATGACGAGGTGATCGTGGCCTATCGAGGCAGTGGCCTCATTCCGTGAGCCTGCATGGCCGAGAGGCCTGGTTTGTCGCCGGTCAAGCCTTCTCCTGCCCCACCAAAGCCTGCCAATCCCCCTTCACAGCCCCCGCATAGCCCATCGCGAACTCCGCCAGCGCCGTTTCGAACACCTCGGACTCGCCCATGTAGCCCGCCATCGTGGCGGCGTCGCCCGAGCGGGCATGGGCGCGGGCCAGGGTGGCGCCGCAAAGGCGGCCATAGGGTTCGAGCGCGTGGGCCTGCACCAGGGGGGCAATCTCGCCCAGGCGCTTGTTCTTCAGGTGGCGCACGTAGAATTGCCGGCCCGTGCGGGCGTCGGTGGTCCAGCCGAGGAACGGGTCGCTGGCGCTCTGCATCAGGCGCTGGCCTTCCACCACGCGCTCGCCCTGATGGGCCGCAAAGGCGTCCCGGCCGGTCAGCCGCGTCAGGCAGGACGGCAGCGCTTCCTTGATCTGCAGGAACAAGGGCGCGCCGTCGGGCGTGGTGAACAGGCCGAGCGCGCAAAAGGTGCCGACGGAGCCGACCCCCACCACCTTGAACACCATATCGGCCAGTTGGTAGCGGTCGAGCAGCGCTCGCCGCTCCGGCGGCAGGGTGTCGCGATAGCCGGCGAAGACGGCCTCGGCCTGCAGGGTTTCGCCAGCGGCCGCGCCTTCCGACCAATGAAAGATGTTCGGCGGCTTGTCGGCGATGCGCCAGCGCGACGGGGGCTGGCCGTCGTTGGAGGCGGCGAGCTTCTGGTAGTTGCGCGCCCCTTCGCCGCTCGACAGCGCCCGGGCCACGAAGCCCTTAACAGTTGTGGCGACCTCGCCGTCGCCCACATGGTCGAGCAGGGCGGTGACGTCGGTGCTGGCGCCCCATACTTCGAGCGGCGACAGCACTGCCAGCTCACCCATACGCTTGCGATACGCATGGGCGGCCGCCCGGGCGGCCTGATGGGCGTCGTCCGGCGTGGCGTCGCCGTCCTCCTGCGTGGCTAGGGCGAGGCTGGCGCAAAGGCGCTTCAGGTCGACGGTGAAATCGACGCCCGGCAGCGTTTCGTCGAAATCGTTGATGTCGAACAACAAGCTGCCTTCGGGGCTGCGCGCCACCCCGAAATTGCCGATGTGGCAATCGCCGCAGCCCTGCACGGTCAGCCCGGCCGATGCCGCCCCGGCGAGGTCGGCCGCCATCACGGCCGCACCGCCGCGAAAGAACGCGAAGGGCGAAGCCGCCATGCGGCGGCGGCGTTCGGGCACCAGACCCGGCAGGCGGCTGTGGTCGGTTTCGGCCAGGACCGCGCCGACGTTTCGCCCCGGCGGCAGCGCCAACGCCGCATGGGCCTCGCGGGGCACGGCGGCC